>JAHDDR010000146.1 GCA_020629255.1 Saprospiraceae bacterium
TATAAAAATCAATATCTATTATCATGAAACGTTTAACCGTTACGTTGTTTGTTGCAATATTCTCATTAGGGTTATTTGCTCAAGGCGAGTCGGATGCATTCGGTGCTCCTCCTCCAATTCCTAATGAATATGGAAAATGTTATGCTAAATGTAAGACTCCAGATGTGTATGAAACTGTTACTACTCAAGTAATGGTTGATGCAGGTAAATCTTCTACCAATGTTTCTAAAGCTACTTACGATACTGTTACTGAACAAGTAATGGTAAAGGATGGCTATAAAAAACTAAAAGTAGTTCCTGCTAAATTCGAAGCTGGTGAGCAAAGAGTTCTTTCAAGCGAAGGTACTTGTAAAATTTCTGTAATTCCTGCTAAGTACGAAACTCAAACGAGCAAGGAATTAGTAAGTGCTGCTACTGGAAAATGGGTACGTAAAAAGAAAGCTCCTAACTGTCTTTCTTCTAACCCAGAGGATTGTTATGTTCTTTGTTGGGAAGAAATTCCTGCTCAGTACAGAACTAACTCTACTAGAATTTTAATTGAGCCAGAGAGAGTGGATACAACTTACAGTGAGGCTAAATACACCACTATCAAAACTCAAAGATTGGTTGAGCCTGCTAGAGTTGAGGAGGAGTATGTTCCACCTACTTACAAAACTGTTACTAAGAAAGTATTGGTTAATTGTGGTGGTGCTACAACTACTTACTCTGAGCCTAAGTACAAAACTGTTACAAACAAAGTTTTAGTTTCTCAAGGTGGATTCACCGAGTGGACTGAGGTTGTTTGTGCTGGTGATGTAAATTCTAGCTTAATTACAAGAGTTCAACGTGCTTTGAACGACAGAGGTTATGATGCAGGTACTGTTGATGGTGTTATGGGTGCTAAAACCCGTGCTGCTTTGGCCAAGTTCCAACAAGACAATGGTTTACCATTGGGTAACTTGAACATCTCTACTATGCAAGCATTGGGAGTTAAATAATTTTATCTTTCTTTCATTACTCGAAAACCCTTTCTCCTGCGGAGAAAGGGTTTTCTTTTTGTATTGCATTTTGAATGCTCTCAAAGATCCATTCATTTCTTGACATAATTATTACCCAAGGAAGTGTCCAAGCACCTATATTTGTGTGGTAGTAAATGGGAACAAATAACAAATACAATTATGTGCTTGTGCCGGGTTTGGGGTTTAATGAAAAAACCTTCAAAAACTTGGAATTGTATTCTGCGAATACCGTTAATATCATTAATTGGTTAGAGCCAGAAAACGAAGATGAACCATTCGAACAATATATGCGACGTATGTCTGCCTCTATCGACGCTTCTTTGCCCAATATGGTTTTGATTGGTCATTCCTTCGGAGGGGTTATGGTTCAAGAATTTTCTCAATTTATTGATGCAGAAAAAGTATTTCTCATTTCTAGTATCAAGCACCCTAAAGAAATATCATGGAATCTGAATATCCTCAAACAAGTTCCCTTGTATAAATTAGTCAGCCATTCCCTTATTAATAATACATTTGATATCTGGGCGAAAATGCACGACTTCCATAACCAAGAAGAAAAAGAAGTTTTCCTAGATATGGTCAATGACATGAGTTTGGAATATTTCAAGTGGGCGGTTAATGCTATTTTACATTGGAAAGGAATCAAGAGAAGAAAAGTACAACCCATCCATTTGCATGGGACGAACGATCAGACTTTCCCCTATAAAAACATCAAACACCCTATAAGCCTCATTGGTGCCGGTCATTTTATGGTTTATAATAGAGCCGAGGAAATCAGTGAGATCATTAAAAAGGAATTAGAATCGTCTGACGTACCCCTCTTTAACTCATGAAACCAGATATCCAATCCAGAAATGATATTGAATTATTCATTTATGCTTTTTATCAAAAAGCCATTAATGATAAGACCATCGGGCATTTTTTCGAACATATCATGGGGGAGCAATTTGACGAACATCTTCATACCATTTGTCAGTTTTGGGCTACGCTCTTGCTTCAAGAAGGTTCGTACCAGGGAAGGCTCATCCAGAAACACTTGATTTTAGATCAAAAACATACTATCGAAGCCAAACATATGGAACGTTGGCAATTCCTATTTTATGAAACCCTAGATCAGATGTTCGCCGGCCCCATTGCAGATGATGCTAAAAGACGGGTGGAAATTATGGGTTCGTTGATGCTTGCCAAAATCAATTACCTTAGAAATAACAATGCCATCATTTAATCAAAAAATCATTATCAAATTTTAATCCCAATATTCCAAGCCTACGTCTTATTAATGAGAAACTATTTATTTTTTTACTGATATTTGGATCATGGTTATAGATATACTTTTTGCGGCTGTTCTTGGGTATGGACTATATGTTGGTTTTTCCAATGGAATTGTAAAAACCATTTTTACTGTTTTGTCGATTGCCATCGGAATTCTGGTCATGGCTCATTTCTACGAACAAGTAACAGAACTGTTGAAGGATCTCTTTAATTATCATAATTCGATGATGATGTTTGCGGGTATGTTCGTTACATTTTTCGTAACCATGCTTATTCTTCGATTAATAGGAAAACAAATAGAAAACATCCTCAAAACAGCCAACATCAATTTCATTAATCAATTTCTTGGAGGAATTGTTATGGCAGGTTTGTTTACCGTTGTTTTTAGTGTGATTGTATGGTTTTTGGTAGAAGCCCGTGTTTTGAATGATAATACAGCTGATTCTAAAACCTATCCATTCCTTAAAGAAGTGCCCGGTAAGGCTAGAGTTGCCTGGACCAGAGTTAGCCCGGCGGTTACCGACCTTTGGCACAATATGGCACAAGCCGTAGAACAGGTGGGTAAAAGTTCGGAAACTATTAATATTGATGATTTGGGGGGAAAAGAATTTGAAATAAAAGATTTAGGTGAAGACGAAGAAGGTACTACTTATTGACAATTACGATTCCTTTACTTATAATCTTTATGATTATTTCCTCCAATTGGAAGCAGATTGCACCGTTGTCAGAAATGATGAATGGAGTAAAGATGAACTTGCCTCTTTCGAAATGGATGGTTTAGTCCTATCTCCAGGGCCAAAAAAACCATCCGACGCGGGTCTACTCCAATGGATGATTGAATATTTCCATAATAAAAAACCCATACTCGGCATTTGCTTGGGTCACCAAGGTATCGGTGAATTTTTTGGAGCAAAACTTATCAAAGCCAAGCTTCCCATACACGGAAAAACTTCTATCATCGAACACGATGGTTCTTCGTTCTATAAAGACATACCTAACTCCCTTGAAGTCATGCGGTATCATTCCCTTATTCTTGAAAGCTTAGAAGGAACACCTCTCCAAACCACGGCTGCTACATCAAGCAGAGAAATCATGTCTTTCCAACATGAAACCTTACCCATTTATGGCGTGCAGTTTCATCCGGAATCCATTCTCACACAATATGGTTTAAAGATGTTAAATAATTGGTTGGATAGCCTGTAACCCTGTGGTTTAACGTGACATTCCTTAACTTCGTATTGTCATAAATTTTTAAAGATTTATTTATCTATGAAAAAACGCTTGGCTTTTTGCCTTTTTATTGTCTTTTCTACCCTATCCTATTCTTTCGCACAATTCAATGAAAGACCTAAGAGCCAAAGCAAATTCCAACAACTTTTCACTGCACCCGACACCTTAAACAAAGCTCGATTCTGGGCATTGAATACTTCATTAGCTACGGGATATACCGGTGTCGTAATTGCATTGGATAAAGTTTGGTATTCTCAATATCCAAGAAGTAGATTCCATACGTTTAATGATATGGGAGAATGGGAAGACATGGATAAAATGGGTCACCTCTTCACATCATACATGGAAAGCCAACTCAGCTCACAAATGTATAGATGGACGGGGTTAGAAAGGAATAAATCTGCATTAGTCGGTTTTGGTATTGGAACCTTATTCCAAACGACATTAGAAACCTTGGATGCTTTTTCCGAAGAATGGGGATGGTCTTGGGGGGATGTCGGTTTCAATACAGCTGGTGGTTTACTTTATCTCGGGCAAGAATTAGCTTGGAGGGAACAACGCATCCAACTAAAGATTTCTTCTTGGAGACGCCCCTTGGATGATATCAATATCACCTCGACGAATGGTGTAAAAACCGTTACTCTTAAAGATCGTAGGAATGAATTGTATGGAACCAATGTTGGAGAAATCCTTTTGAAGGATTATAATGCACTCACGATTTGGGCATCGGTCAATATCAGTTCCTTCATGAAAAATAAAGATTCAAAATTCCCCAAATGGCTCAATGTATCGATGGGTTATGGTGCAGAAAATGTATATGGTGGATTCGAAAATGAATGGCTGGATGAAACGGCTGATTCTTATTTTATTATTGATAGTAATGAATTTCCTCGCTATCGTCAATTTTATTTTTCTTTTGATATTGACTTGACCAAAATTCCGGTTCGGAATAAATTTTTGAAAACCATTTTAAATGGATTGAATATTTTTAAGATTCCTGCTCCAGCTGTTGAGTTTAATACTTTAGGTAAAGTAAAATTCCATCCTTTTTATTTTTAGGGATGAGGAAATAAATAATGTCCGCAATATTGCGTTGAAAATTTTGATTTTATCAAAATTTATAGCAAGATGTGTAGATTATTTTTTGCGAACTCCCTAAAATATTAGATTTCTTATAGATTTGTTAAGCTTTCCTCAGAATTGGTATTGCGTTTTGCTTTCCTTACCTTGTGGCAGCTTTTAGAACATTGACCACCCTTACATACATGAAAGATCATATCTTTTTAAGCCTTTTTGCTTTTATTGGCTTACTACTTTTGTTTAATCCATTTATCTCTATTGAATCCCATATTGGTAGTGTCAACCACATGTCCCATAATCCTCGTTTTCAAAAAATGGTACGGGAATTTGACAAATATTTCCAAGCAGAAATGAAGAAAACCGGAACGCCCGGTGCTGCTGTTGTCATTGTTCAGGACACTTCGGTTTACTTACTGAAAGGTTATGGTAAAAGAAGAAATAAATGGAAGAAAAAAGAACCGGTTGATATTAATACTGTTTTTCGAATTGGCTCTCTTTCCAAAGGCTTTGGTTCTATTCTTACCGGCGTTCTAGTAGATGAAGATTCCCTTTCTTTTGATGATAAAGTCCAAAAACATCTTCCTCAATTTTCTTTGGAATCATCCGAACAAGCCAGTAGGGTCAGCCTGCGTCATATCCTTTCCCATACCTCTGGAATATCCTATCATGCTTATACCGATTTAATTGAAAATCGTTGGAAATATGATGATATACTCGCCATGTTTCCCAAAGCGAAATTAGCGACTAAAGAAGGCGAGGCTTATAGTTACCAGAATGCCATTTACAGCGTTGTTGGGAAAATTGCTGAAGACAAAATGTCCCAGCCTTTAGAACAGGTTTTCCAAGAAAAACTGTTCGACCCCCTAGGAATGGAAAATGCTTCTGTCACCTACAAAGGGATAACGAAAAGTGGTAACCATGCCTGGCCCCATAAACTGACAAAAAAATACTGGAAGCAAGTTCCTATTACTGATAAATATTATAATGCTGTCCCGGCGGGTGGCGTCAATGCCAGTATTTCTGATATGGCTCAATGGTGCCAATTGTTATTAGGGAACCGTCCGGATATCGTTTCAGAAGAAACGTTGGATGATATTTTTACTCCACATATCAATGCTCATAATAAGCGGAAATATTTTTCAAGATGGAAAGATGTAAAAGAGCACCATTATAGTTTGGGTTGGAGAATCGTAAAACGGAGCCAAGATGAGTTGGTTTATCATGGTGGCTTTGTCAATAATTTTAAAGGGGAGATTCTAGTGAATCGAAAGGATAAATTTGCTATTTGCATTTTGACCAATGCACCTAGCAATCTTTCATCCCGTTCTATTCCTCATTTTCTCAATTTATACGAAAATAATAGAAATGCCATCCAAGAATTTTGGTTTCCTGAAGGTATAGATGAAAATGTTCCCCAAGAGGAGCAACCTAGTTTATAAAAAATTAATCTTCATCTAATTGGTAAATGTCGGGTAGTGTCCTGCCAAAATCATCATAATCCAATCCATATCCGACTACAAAAGCATTGGGAATTCTAAAACCGATATAGTCCATCGGAATATCATGCTTAATGGCATCCGGTTTGAGTAAAAGGGAAACAATAGCTACCGAAGCCGGTTCTTCCTCCTTGATTTCTTCAATGAAATTTTTTAATGTATTCCCCGAATCAATAATATCTTCAACAATAATGATATGCCTCCCCTTGATGTGTCCACTAAATCCCAATTCCCATTTGATATTGCCTGTTGAAGACATTCCTTCGTAAGACTTCACTTTGACAAACATCATATCACTATCAAAATGACAAGCCCTTACAAAATCGGCAGCAAACATAAAAGAACCATTCAGGATTGGAACAAAAACAGGTTTTAAGTCTTTGTATTTTTTAGTTACTTCCCATCCCATTTCATTTACACGAGCCTTGATTTCATCTCTCGTTATGAAAATTTTGAAATTCTTATCGTGGATTCGGACCTTATCGTTTTCCATTATTTAGGTATTAAATACTTTTCGAATGAGGTTGTCTTTTTCAAGAGAGTACATAGTTAAGGCAAATAGTATGAAAATCCCAAGATTCATTATCAAACCTATGTTTTGTTCTAGCATTAAAGCCTTATTTATCCAGATACTAAAGAAATAAACGCCTAAAGACATCAGAATATAAAGAAGAATCCTTCCGATGGGATAGTTGATCGGATAATACTTTCTTCCCAGTAAATAAGCCAAAGTAGCCATTACAAAATAGCAGGTCAACGTAGCCCAAGCTGCTGCCATATATCCAAATTCAGGAATGAACATAAAATTAATGAACAAGGTAATTGAAGCTCCCGTCACTGCAATATATAAACCTATTATGGTCTTGTCGGATAATTTGTACCATATCGAGAAATTGTAATACAGTCCTAAACATAAATTTGCCATTAGAATAATAGGGATGATCGCTTCTCCCCCCCCCGTTGTGTAATTATCTCCCAACAACATCAAGGCTATGTTTAGGAAAAGCATGATTCCAACAAAGGCAAAACTCCCTATAAATGCAAATGCCTGCCCCACGATTCCATATAAATTTTTCATATCCGCCCTATCCGCATTCCTAAAAAAGAAAGGTTCCGCGGCATAATTGAATCCTTGTGTAATGATGGTCATTAGGGCAGCCAATTTATAGTTGGCGGCATAGATTCCAATTATGGCTCTATTTTCATCTTTAGTTCCGGGCAAAAGCCATTCGAGTAAGGGGCGATCCAAGGTTTCATTAATAATGGCTGCCACACCTACAATGATGAGCGGCCATACATATTTCCATATTCGTTTGTATAAATCAAAATCAAATATTCGTTTGATTTTAAAAAGTTCCGGCAGCAGCATGAGCAGCATTACTGCACTGGCAATCAGGTTGGAAATGAAAACATAATCGACCAATTTATTCGGATCATAGAACGTCCCCACCCATTCATGACCATTTTCCAACAACCTCGGACAAACATTTATGAAAAATATATTTGCTCCTACTGTTACAAAAATATGGGTCATTTGGATGATTAAGAACCGATAAGGTCTCGAATCCAATCTGATTCTTGCCAAAGGGATCCTTGTGAGGGTGTCCATCCCGACAATCAGAGCAAACCAAACTACATAACGGGTATGATCTGGGTAATCTATGAAATGGGCAATGGGCTCTGCAAAAAGTATTAGTAATAGAACAAAGAAGGGTGTTGTTGTTAATAGGGAAATCATGGTAGTAGAAAATACTTTCTCTCTTTCTTCTTCTTTAGCTCCAAAACGAAAAAAACCGGTTTCCAAACGATAGGTAAAAAACACCAACAACAATCCTACATAACCATACATTACGCTTACTATACCATAATCGGCGGTATTTACTAAAAAGCGAGTATAGTACGGAACCAATAAAAAATTGATGAGCCGGCTGGCTATATTGCTAAAACCATAAATAACGGTTTCCCCTGCTAATTTCTTTAGTATAGACAATGGAGCTAAATCTGTTTTTTACAAAAATAAAACCCGAACTCTTTGGCAGAGTCCGGGTTTTATAAAATTAACTAACCTATTATTAAAATTCCCACAAATCGTGTTCAAAATTAAATATGGTTAATCTGATTTTTTCTGATTCCAATAATAGATCTACACCTGCAAGTCCAGGAACATCCTGCAAACGACGATCATAAACATTCGATTCTTTATAGATGTAGCTTGAGAACAATCTCATCTCAAAGATGTCATGCCAGTTCATCGGACCCGCATCGTTTTGCTCGTTGAATGCCCATTCTCTGGACAATAATTCCCTTGCATCTGGATAATAAATCCAGAACATTGGGATTTCATACAAGAAATTACCTTGATCATCGTACTCCTCTTTCAAAGGAGCGATTCCTAATATTCTTACTTGAAGTGTTGATGTTTCTTCATCAAAGAACCAAATTTCTTTGATTCTGAACCTTTTGATATCTTCAGGATTCAAATCATTGTATGCTACCTCAATTGTTTCTTCGTAGGTTTCCGGATCGAAAGAAACGAAAGTATCTACTTCAGATACGAGTGCAGCTGCTTCATCCTTTTTCAGTTCTTCTGTAAAATCATCTTTATCATTAATAGAATAAGCTTTGATTTTTTCATCCATCACACCATCCATAAGGATATCGAAGAAATATCTTTGTGGATAAACAAAACGCTTATTTAATTTTTCACGGACATCGATTACTCTCCAAATACGTTTTTCCCAGAAAATATCTGCTTCACGTTGTGGTTGGTAAGGAAGAACTCTTCTTTCCGTAATCAATTTCTTTTCTACTACACCATTAAGAGGAATGTAGCGATCTGGATCCAACTCTTCTTCATCGGTTGATTCACCAGATTCATTTACATCTGTGCCTGGTGCCGTAGGAACCTGTGCATACACTGTCGTGTTTCCTATCAAAAAGAAAAGGAAGAATGACAAAACTGAAATTTTAAGTTTGA
This sequence comes from Saprospiraceae bacterium, assembly GCA_020629255.1. Lineage (GTDB taxonomy): Bacteria > Bacteroidota > Bacteroidia > Chitinophagales > Saprospiraceae > JAHDCE01. The sequence goes on from JAHDDR010000146.1 coordinate 9,054, forward strand.
ACTTCATCTTCAAAAGGTTTATAATAATTTTCTCGACATAAATTTAATGATTTCTCCGAACACTTAAAAATGAACGGAGAAATCAATAAATATATTTTTTGCTTTGGCTTATTTAATTTGCCAAACCATTGAATTCAACTTACGACCTGCAGAATCACCTGGACATTTCGCTTTGATGTTGTCAAAGTAGAAAATATCTCCCGGTTTAGCTGCTCTAACCAAGTTCTGAACTTTACCACTATAAGTAGGTCCAGAATTTTGAGCTCTCTGAGGATCTTGACGTTTAGGAACACGAGTCAACTCAAATCCCATAATGTTACATTTTGCTTCGAAATCGAAGTTCAATAACGCTGCTACGATACCTTTTCTAGCAGAAAACGAACCGTTACCCATAGAACCAGAATCCTCTCTCTTATTCGGATTGAATGATGCTACTGGATCCGGGATACGTTTAACACGGAAATCGAAGTTTTGAGTATAACCATCACCACCAACAGTTACTTTGGCGTTTCCAGGAGAAGATACTCTTACATTCCAAGCTCCACCGGCTCTGTTCATTCTACAACCTCCACCAGAGCAACTCGCTTTGATTTTATTTGAGTTCACACCTGCCACAGACACCTCAACCGGGTTATCCACACCAATATAGAACACATTCATTTTAGAAGCAGAAACTGTTGCCGAACGTACACCTACCTCGTATTCGAAAGTAGATTTACCGGACATGGTTTCACCTGATAAAGGATTCTTAACGGTAGCTGATAAATTAATGGTTCTTTTACCTAATTTATTCGCTGTTTCAGAGAATTGACCTTTACCTTCAGCGTTTAAGTTAACTCTTTGTCCATTCACGGTAACATTAGAAGTCTTGGCGAATTCATTAGAGAAAGCTCCAATAGCCACCTCTGCTTCGAATTTTTCTCCTTTAATCACGTAACCTTTTTTGGCATTCATGATAGGGAAGAATTTATTCAATTTCAATTCACGACCTCCAACGAGACCTGCCAAATCGTTCACCATCAAAGCTTCTGCTGCACGAGCATCCGACTTTAATTTTTCCAATTTAGGCATACAAGCAGCATAAGGCATTTGATAGAAGTTGTACTCCGCCCAAGATGCTTTATCGCTATTCACCGCCCAAGTAGTGTCAATAGAAAGTGTTAGGTTATTTTCGAAATTCTTAATCTTTTCTTCTACTTCACCACTTTTCAGTTTTGCCTCTTTTTGGCAAGCCCTCATGGTTCTGGCATAGATATTAATCATTTCTTGTCTAGTACTATCAATAAGTTGTTCCAACTCATCTCCTTTACCTTGTTTCACCATCCACCAAGTAGTCCAGTCTTTATCCTTACTAATCTTGATGTGACCCTTATCATCACGAACCGGAATGACCGTTCCATCCAAGATGATACTATCCATAGAAGAAGCAGCGATAATTGATTCTACCTTGGCAGGATCCTTCAATACCTCTTCATTTTTAACACTACATACTGAAGTTAATCCTTTCTTGTAGTAATCTACTCTATCGGCAAATTCAGAAACGAAAGAACGTACTTCACTAATACCAGTGTTCAGTGGTTGTTTTAATTTGGGTTTTTTGCTAAGGATTGGTTGGATACCATCATAAGTAGCCTGTACCGCATCCGAAGTTAATTTATTAGATGTAATCATCGACTTTTCTAAGTCGTAGAATGCATTCATAATCTCCGCAGAGATGTTCAACGCTAACAGCGCCATGAGAACCAAGTACATCAAAGTAATCATGAGCTGCCGCGGTTCCTTAGGAATTGACATAATTTTACATTTTGTCGGTTAAAAAATAAAATCCTAATTTAAATTTCCGCAACAGACAATTCTTACTGTCTGATGTTTGACATAGCGTTCAAAATACCGCCATATACTCCGTTCAAAGAACCTAAGTTACCATTTAAGGCAGCCAATTGTTCTTTGTATCTTTGAGTGTCTTCGATAGAATCATTGATGTTGGCCATTGCCTCATTCAAGTTCGTATAGAAGTCGCCCATTTTTTTGATTTGCTCACTTGTTCCAGAGAAATCCACTTCTTGAAGTGCTTTCAATGATCCCAAGCTGCTAGACATGCTTTGCAACTCTGTCAACATGCCTGATAATTTCTGATCTACTTTATCTCCATCTAACGCCGGAACATCAGGTGCTCCAGAGGATAAAGAACCAGTATCAATAGCTGAAACCTGAGAAGAATAATTATCCAAACCCGGATAAAGTTTTTCCCAATAGTATTCTTTGTGAGGGGGTAAAAGACCAAGGGCCAAGAACATACATGCCTCAATGATCAGACCCCACCAAATCAAACTTACACCTGGGATAAATTGTGTGTGCTCGATTTTTTCAAGAGCTCCTAAAAGTACGATAGCTGCACCGATACCAATAAGAAGGTTCTTTACATACATGAACCAATTTGAATGCCAAAAACTCATTTCAAATAAAATTTAAAGGTTAGTTAATTAAAATATTATAGAAAATAAAGATATGGGTTATTACAAAAAAAATGTAACTATACCACCACTATTATAATTCAATAGTTTGATATAGTTACACTTTTATATAATTTTTTTTCAAAAATTTATCTATTAGAAGTCATTCATTGAACGCCCTAAGAAGGTTAAGGCATTTCTGAAGCCTACATAACACTTCGTTGTGTCTTGGAATTCCCAGTGACGGGTTCCTGTTTGAAGGAAGTAAGCAATATCCTTCCAAGAACCTCCTCTGATGACCTTACGTTGTTGGGCCAAAGGATCGATACCTTGTCCATTTTCGTCTCTTTGTACATCATAACGCATATCCGGGTTCAAATCATGAACAAATGAGTATGCATTTTCATCGTAAGCAGAACTGGTCCATTCGCTAACATTCCCTGCCATATTATACAAACCATAATCATTAGGGAAATAAGCATCTGCTTTTACAGTATACAAACCACCATCTTCTGGATAATTACCTCTACCCGGCTTGAAGTTGGCCAAAAGAC
>JAHDDR010000147.1 GCA_020629255.1 Saprospiraceae bacterium
CGAATGAAAAATTCGGCCCTTATTACAAGCAACAAAAAGATGCAGTAGCTCCTTTGTTCGAGACCATCAGCGATCAAATTTTTGGTTGCGAATACCATGTAAAGAAATTGAAACCAGAGTATGATGCCAATCCGAATGACAAGGCAAATTATACACGTATCTATGAGCAATTGAAAGGTTACGGCTGTACTTCTTCCGAACCCTTAATGAACGAAATTTATCAAAAAGTGAAAAAAGATGTAGCTGCAGATAATGCTGCCATCGCTGCTAAGAATGCTCAAATCCGTGCCGACCAAATGGCGGCGTTCGAAGCGAATAATCCAGCTTCTGTTGCCACAAAAGCTTATAAAGATGGAGATTATGCCACTGCTGCTTCCAAGTATGAAGAAGCCATCGCCAAAGAGGATGATCCGGTAAAAAAAGCAAGTTACCATTACTACCTAGCTGTAACCTATGGTCGTAAATTGAAGGAATATTCTAAGGCGAAAAAACACGCTAAACTATCTGCTTCATTGGACTCTAGTTCTGGAAAACCTTATCTGTTACTAGGAGACCTTTATGCAAAAGCAGCTAGAAGCTGCGGTAAAAATGGTTTCGAGCAAAGAATGATCATCCTTGCTGCCATCGACAAATGGAATAAAGCAAAATCAGTAGACTCCGACTCGGAAGTACAGGCGAGTGCTCGTAAAAACATCAGTGCTTATGCGGGGCAATATCCAGAAAAAGAAGATGTTTTCATGAATGGTAAAAAACCGGGAGACATGTATAATGTAGGTTGTTGGATTGGCGAATCGGTTAAGATTCGCATCAAATAATCCAGAAAAATACTTAGCATAAAATAAAAAAACGCTTCGGAAAATTCCGAAGCGTTTTTTTATTTCTTCCATTTGAATGTACTCAGTAAGTAGGCAGCATCCACTTTGATATAATCTACAATCGGTTTTAAGGAATCGGGTTCTGCTCTTGAATTGATGTAAACAGATCCTCTTAAAAAATGGGTGACGCTATCTGTCAGGTAGAACTGAAAAGGGCTTGCTGCCGGACCATCAATCTCGAACACCATACCAGAAACATTATTATTTTTTCGGATAGGATATTCATCAATATATTCTGCCTTCACGATATGTTCCTTTGCCATTTTGTGGGCATCGGTTATCATTTTTTCAAACGTGTCATTTTTATTGGCATTCAATTCTATGTAACTACAATGAATCCTTCCATTGAGTGAGGGATAAACAATATCAAACCAACAAGCATGTTTGGGTTTACCTTCGAAGAATTTTAAATCCTGCTCTACTTTAGCAAAAGATGGATATTGGAAGGTAAAATCGCAATAACTTTCTTTAAAGGATTGGTAAGATCGTTCCGGCAAATCGACTTTAGGATAACTTCGGGGTTTTGGGGTATAGGCTACTTCACCATCTCCACAAGAAAACAGACCCAACATCATTATCCCTATAAAAAAACTCATTAAGCATCTATGCATCTTCTTCTTTTTGATTTAAGGTGTCAATACAATTTTTCCGAATTGCAGCCCTTGCTCCATTCTTTGGAAGGCTTTATTTCCTTCGGATAAAGAATAAACGCTATCTACTACCGGTACTATTTTATGTTCTGCCACAAAATCTATCATTTGCTTGAATTCTAAATCAGAACCCATCGTCGAACCAAAGATTGAAATTTGTTTCCAAAAAATAATCTGAGGATTCAATTTGGTAATATTTCCTCGGGTTCCACCATAAAAACAAATCCTTGCCCCAGGTTTACACAGTTTTACCAATTGGCTAAAACCGTCGCCTCCCGCACTATCAATAATCACATCAAAACCACCGGTCTTTTTGCCGAAATCTTTCCAATCCGCATTTTTATAATTGATGCCTCCTTTCGCTCCCATCTTGATAGCTTTTTCTATTTTTTCATCACTACCCGAAGTCACCCAAACCTCACAACCTTTTGCCACAGCAAATTGAAAGGCAAAAAGAGCCACTCCTCCTCCCACACCGGAAATCAAGACCCGTTCCCCTTGCTCTGCTTGGCATTTGGTGAACAATGCCCGAAAAGCCGTCATGCCGCCCAAGGGGAGGGCTGCGGCTTCCTTCATAGAAAGATGGGACGGTTTGGGATAAATTTTATCTTTTCCTACTACTACGTTCTCTGCAAAAGTTCCCTGGGTCGGCAATCCTAATATATGATAAGAAGCTGACTGAAATTTCTCATTGTCTCCCCAATTATGATTGGGATTGATGATGACCTCTTTCCCTTCACAAAGCCCCGCCCCATCAGAACCTAAAACAATGGGTAGTGTAATTCCCGGATACATTCCTTTTGTAATCCATACATCCCTATGGTTCAAGGCGGCAGCTTTTACCTCAACTAATACCTGCCCTTCTCCTTTTTCGAGGTTCGGAACAGAACCGTATTTCATCGGTTTCTCCAATGCTTCTAAAACTAATACATTCATATGATAAAAAGTATTTATTTCTTCTTTTCCATCACTTCATTCCTTCCTTTTGTAAATGAAGTACAATTGTGAAGGCATAAAGGTAGAATTTAGCGTATAATTTGCTAAATTTGCGTGATTTTATCTTTCAGTCAGAAACAAATCATATAAAGGCTTGTTCTCTAAAAGTAAAATAGACAAATCATTTATTCATCAATCAGGAAATCAATCTCAATGGATCCTCTTAAACAGAAATTCCAACAAAAGGCATTAGAAGTCTTTGCCGAGGTCAAGAACTTAAGAAAACAACATGCCGATGTGAAAGTCGGTGAAGTGAATTTGGGTCAAATGATGGGCGGTATGCGCGGTGTTAAAAGCATGTTGTACGAAACATCTCAACTAGACCCTAATGAAGGTATCCGTTTTCGTGGATACTCCATTCCTGAACTAAGAAGATTACTTCCAACTGCCCCTGGTGACAAGGAGCCTCTTCCAGAAGGTCTTTTTTGGCTGATGTTGGTAGATGAATTACCTACGGAGGACGATGTAAAATGGTTGTCTGAACAATGGAAAAGAAGAAGTGTTGTTCCTGAACATACGTTCAAAGTATTAGACACTCTACCTCCGGATACGCATCCGATGACACAGTTCACCATCGCTATTTCTTCCATGCAAACAGAAAGCATTTTTGCTAGAAGATATGCTGAGGGCATGAACAAAAGCGAATATTGGGATGCCACTTATGAGGATACCATGAACCTCATTGCAAAGCTTCCTCGTATTGCTTCTTATATTTATCGTCGTTCGTATCATAATGGTGATATTATCAATCCAGATATTTCGTTGGACTGGGGTGGTAATTTCGCACATATGTTGGGTATCAAAAAGCCGGGCTTCAAAAGCTTGATGCGTTTGTATCTAACCATCCATGCAGACCATGAAGGAGGAAATGCTTCTGCTCATGCTACACAATTGGTAGGTTCTACATTAAGTGATGTTTATTTATCCTTATCTGGTGGAATGAATGCTTTGGCTGGGCCATTGCACGGATTAGCAAATCAAGAAGTTATTAAGTGGGTATTTAGAATGATTGATACCTTGGGAACCCGCCAACCTAGTAAGGAACAAATAGCGGATTATGTCAACAATACTTTAGCTGCGGGTAAAGTGATTCCGGGTTATGGACATGCTGTATTGCGTGAACCCGATCCGCGTTTTGTCGCTCAAAAAAGATTTGCTGAGGAATACATCCAAAATTCCGATATCATTGAAGTAGTTTGGAAAGCATTTGAAGTGATTCCTCCAATACTTAAAGGCTTGGGTAAAGTGAAAAATCCTTGGCCCAATGTTGATGCTCACTCGGGTGCCTTATTGGTTCATTATGGCATGACAGAATATAGCTTCTATACGGTGTTGTTTGGTGTAAGCCGTGCAATGGGTGTCTTGGCCGCTGCTTGCTGGGCCAGAGCTTTGGGACTTCCTTTGGAAAGACCGAAATCGGTAACATCTGCTTGGGTAAAAGAATTTTTGGCTAAAGAAAATGCCAAGGTATAATTCTTACTATCCTCTTTAAAAGACTGTTCTATATAAACGAATGTAGTTGATCTTATTAGGATCAACTACATTTTTTTATTCGAGCAAAAGAATAAGAATACATCCAACTATGAAATTTGTAGCCATATCTGATACTCATGGATCTCATGAATCCTTATCCTTACCTGAAGGAGATTGCATTATCCATGCTGGAGATGTGAGCAATGTGGGAACGAAAAGCAAGGTGTTGGATTTTTTGGATTGGTTTGCCCAATTGAATTTCAAGTATAAAATTTTCATCGCCGGCAACCACGATTATTTTTTTGAACAAGCCGATGAATCCGAAGTGTTGTCTTCTATTCCTGATACTATTATTTACCTGAATGATTCTGGGGTCGAAATTGAGGGTTTAAACATTTGGGGTTCTCCTGTACAACCGTGGTTTTATGACTGGGCTTTCAATCGACAAAGAGGAGAAGAAATAAAAAAACATTGGGATTTAATTCCATCCGATACGGATATATTAATTACTCATGGTCCTGCCAAAGGCATTTTGGATACAACCGTTCGGAATGAAGAAGTAGGGTGTGTGGATTTATTGGAGAAAATTAAAGAAATCCAACCTAGGGTACATATATCTGGTCATATTCATGAAGCCTATGGGCAGGTGGAAAAAGATGGAACACTCTTCATCAATGCCAGTGTTTTGGATTTCCGCTACCGCTTAGTGAACCATCCTGTCGTTTTTGATTTATAATTATTTTTATCGAAGTCGTTTAAAAATGATTCACTCATCTGATTGCAAACTATTCTTAAGCAACTTCAACATAAAAAAGACCGCTAGTAAAACTAGCGGCCCCATTTGTGTTTATTTGGGATAAAAAGACACAATTCTTAATACACAATAAATTGTTGTGTTTCTATTGGACTTTGGTTCGCATCATAAAGTATGACAAAATATGTTCCTGCTGGAAGAGATTGATTGTAGTTAATTGTTCCAATGGGTCCAACCCCATACGTGTGCAACACATTTCCAGATATATCGAATATTCTAATTGTGTACCCTCCTGTTTGAGGCAATTCTGAAAAATTGTAATGGATGTATAAGGTTGACCCCGAAGATACCAAGTAAGGAGAAAGCCAAAAATAAGAATCATCTTGGCACAGAACCGTTCCTTGTTCTATCGTAAATGGCAAACATGCCGGAGCACATGGAGAGTTCTCTCCTGATACACGAATTAACATTTGATATTCTCCAGGCATTAAGCCTTCTATCAATCCGTTAGGCGGCAAAGGAATCCATTGGCTCGTATCACTTGTATTAATGTTATGGAATTTATATTCATAATCAACTCCTATTCCGCCCCCTGTCACTTCATATAGTAAAGAGCCGTCAGTAGCAGAAAGACAAGAAGTCCCTGTAGGTTCCCAAACCACAGAGCTTATGGGTTCTGTACTGTTTGTTATTTGGACAATCGTATCTAGAATACAATTTACTGGAGATTTGATCCTAAGTGCATATTCTCCAGGATTCAAGTTTTCTCCTATTAAGATGTATTCTCCAGCATTTTCACCCTCAAAAGAATTTCCGTTGAATTCGATGGTATAAGTTCCATTCTCTGCATCAATGATCGTTATGCCCAACGCTCCTTGTCCTTCACAAGCATCTTGAATATCTAAATCCAACTCAAACGGGAAATCAGAGCTATCTACATAATCAACCTTCGTAGTAACACACCCGACTTCAGAAGTAGCAACAATTTCCAAATCTCCTTCTTCTACATCCCAAGTCATTGTTCCTAACGGAAGTTCAACTCCATTTACATGTATTTGCGTGGTAAATGGATTGGCATATGCCAGATCTAATTTTGCCCCTCCTCCACAATTTTCAGGAGAAAGAGTATAATCTAAATAAGGTGGTTCATTATCATACCATACTTCTCCTCCAGATACCGTTTGACAACCATTCGCATCCGTAACGGTAACGGCAGGAACAGCTACATATACACTTATAAAAATACTATCTATTTGAGAAGAGGTTTCTCCATTATTCCAGAGGTACTCATAAGGAGGCGTACCTCCCCAAGCAAGAGCTGAAGCCGAACCATAATCATATCGGCATGTCGCATTTACTGGGCTCACCAGAGAAAGAAGATTTGATGGCCAATCTATATTAATAATGGTATCTCGGACAAAACATACTCTCGAATCACAAATGGCAATTTCTACATTTTCTTCTCCATAATTAATGGTCACCATATTATTTGTTCCTTGTCCCACTCCATTCACATAATAAGCATAACTAGGGGTTCCTCCAGAGGCAAATATTTCAATAACAGCACTATCACCAAAACACAACGGTGTTTGAACAATTTCATAATCCAACTCCAACGGAGGAGGAGCCACGATTGTCGTATCTAACACCACTAAACAACTGTTTGTCTCATCAATAACGGTAACTGTATATGTTCCTGAATAAATGTTATTGAGTGTTGGGTTTGTGTCTCCATTGTTCCATGTATAACTATATGTTCCTGAACCTCCGGTGACTGATACACCCAACGTTCCACCTTCGTACACAGAATCATATCCTTCAAAATATTCCGTATTATCAGAACAAGGGATTAGCCCTGACAACTCTCCTAATAATTCTACGCCTGTATTAATTTGGAAGGTATCTAGTGCCAAACAACCTGTAGCTGGATCTTCCACTTCTAAAATATATTCTCCAGATGGAAGATTATCTTCTATAATGGCTCCAGAAGGAGAAATTCCAACAGATGTTCCATTTAACAAGGCTGTTTCTGTTCCTAGATAATTTGTGACAAAGGCTTGGAAAGAACCATTATTATCATGAATACAAATTTCATCTTGAATATTCGAGATGGATAATTCAGGAGTGTTGGGTGGTTCTACATCAATGCTGAAATTACTGAAACAGACATCCATTGGCGGAGCCAAACAGAAAAAGAAACCATTCGTGCCCACAGAAAGAGGTACAGTAATGGTTCTATTGATTGATATTCCATCTCCCCCCGGCCACATGACAAATATTTCATGATTCGGATCTCCTCCCGAAATCATTATAGTGGCTTCACCTTGTAAATTATTATCACATGTAGGATTTGTTTGAGAAAGAACTTCTAGAACAAAGGGATCTGGATAAACAATTTCAAAATTAGTTTGAGTTTCACATCCGTTTATATCAGTAAGTTGAACTGTATATGTTCCTGCCGTTAGTTCACTAATATTTATCGTATTCCCATCTGTTGAAACCACTCCACCGCTGGGAAATACATTCACGGAATAAGGAGCAGAACCATTTTCGACCATAATTTCGGCTGCACCATACCCAAATTCACCTAATTCTTCTGGGCACAATTCGTTTTGGACATTTGTTACTGTTGCTGATAATGGGTTATAACTTAATATTTCAAAGTTGCCAGAAAATGTACAATTCGAAGGAACATCCGTTACTACATATGTATATGTGCCTGCTGCTAACCCCGTCAGTGATGTTTCTGGACCACTCGCTCCTGTGCTCCAATCTACTATAAATTGATCGCTCCCCGATACTTCGAGTTGGACTTCTCCTACTGACAGATCACATAAGGTGCTTGTTACGGTAGAAATAACATCCAAATCGGAGGCATAGACAACAAAGCCTCCAGGGCATTCCCAATAACATGTACCATCCGTACCATCTATTGTAAATTCAAACCATTGTGTATATATACCTGGCGTTACAATAAATTCTCCTGTGGCATTCGATTGTATTTCTCCGGTTGATGTATTGAATATATGATATTCTATAGTAGAGAATGCTGCTCCATATGCGCTAATATTCACTGTGCCATCTTGATTAGGATGACAAGAATGATTAAGTTCATTGATTTGTAAGCCGATATCGGAATGTTCAACGATGGATTCGACAAGAATAGATGCAGTACTTGTATTACCATCATCATTACTAACGGTAACATTATAAATTCCTGGCTGTGTAATTCCTTCTGCAAATACTCCCGTTGTATTTGTCCCAATTAGCAGTCCATCAGGAGAGAACAACGAAAAAGTATATGTTGTATTTGGGTTACAGGATAAGGTAGCAGAAATTGTTGCTGATGCATCATTTCCAGAACACAATAAATGGGACGTCTCAAGCATCATATTTGGGGGTGCATAATTAATATCAATAATTCCTTGGCACTGATCTGTTACGCCTAATTGATCTGATACAAAAATAAAATATTCCCCTACGGGTACATTAAATGTAAAATCTTGTCCATCCAATAGATTAAATTGTGTTTCTAAAAAGCTACCATCTGTAGATACGGCACTAGCACTGTAAGGAGGTTGACCTCCAATTCCTTCTGCCACGATGACTCCTAAATTATTGCATTCTGCATTTTGGGTATTTAATATATTGACTTGTAATTCTTGAGCTTTTAAAAAAGAAATGATAAAAAGAAAAAGCATGAATAAAAATTTCCTTTTCATCTCTATGTTGAAATTTAGATTTTTCATAATAGATTTTTTTGTTATTTGAAAAATGAAAAGGAAGAAAAACATACAGTATTTCTAAAAAAAATCAGATATTGCTTTTGTCTACGAAGCCGTCCGTATAATTTTTCTACCTTTAATATTATGAACTAGTTCATTGAATTGGAGTTAAGAAGATTGGGCGGTTTCTTTTTCGCCTCGAATTAAACAATCAAGGGGGAACGTATAGTACATATACTCTCAAACAAAAAGGCGTTTTTATCTTATTGGATGAATTTTTCATTTTCGTTTTAATTTTTATGATTAATTAAAAAAACTACAGATTTCGGAACTGAAGGGAATATTTTCACATACGATATCCGCATCGCTATGAATAACAGCTTCGTATTCTATCCAACGGCCATCATAATAAATCATGAATAAATATCTTTGCCCTTCAACGACATGAATGGTTGCTACTCCATCTTCAAACATTCCATCTTGCCAATAACCACCACAGTCTAAATTTTTGAATTTAAAAGGAAAAGTAGGTCTTATCAGAATATCGCTATCTGGACAGTAACCATCTACATGTAATGTGAGTTCTGTTGTTGGAGCAGAGGGGTTGATATAAATATCTTCTTGTCCTTCGCAAGCTCCCCATAATTCATATTCTTGGGAATCGGAACCACAAGTAGAACTATGTATTACTGTCAATAATGCTAATTGATCTACGGGTGCCCTCCTTAAGGTAATACATTCACCAATATTCAAATTATAATCCCTAATTTTTCGAATCACATTATCCACTCCCCTTCGTACAACTAATCTGAAACTTACAGGGGTCCCTATAGGATAATAGTCACTTTGAAAACACAAATCCATTCCTATATAACAGAACGCTCCAGGCCAATCCCAATTCCAATAGGACAAATGTTCAAAATGAGCTGTAGAAACAAATTTTCCTTCTTCGTTTTGGGTAATTAACACATCCGCTTCCTTGGTCCATATCCCATCTTCTACTTCAAAACTCCAGGTAGGAATGATGTCTCCATCTTGGATCGTTGCTCCCGTTTCTGGATTATACGTATTGGGATCAATTTCTACCTCTACTTCCAAAGCTCCACTTTCAAAAAAACGAGCTTTCCGATTACTTCCATCCGTAATATTAATGGCAACAAATCCGGCAGAGAAAAATTCGATGGAGGATTCATCTCCATTCCCTTCCACATCTGCCAATACTCCCCCTGGATAAGACATCATTGTTTCAGGGCGATTATTGAAATAGGTCATTTCTACATTCAGAGCATTTCCTAAGGGATTTCCATTTTTATCTAGAATTCTCATTCCCTCTGGCATTTTTAGTTTTGCCTTGGTATTTGTTCCTTCAACTTCGTCCGATTCTAAAGTGTAGGTTTCCGTTATGATTCCATTATTTGCTGGCACATTCATATTGGAATAGGAAACACCTTCAGGTGTGTTTTCCAAATCAATCATATTGATGGTTTCGTTGTATCGTCCTTTCCCATCAATTACCATAGGCAAACTTGTTTCCAAGTAACCATCGGCTTCTAGTTTTATATTGAATCGAAGTGGATTTTCGGATGTTGCTTCTCTGGCACTATAAATTCCGAAAACGACCATACCGTTGGTCAGCTTAATTTCTTTTTCCAGTTCTTGTCCTGTAATATCAAAAACATCTTTTGCATCGGGTCCTGTAATTGTAGCTTTTACCATTTTTCCATCTGCTCCCATCAAGGAACCTGTTTTGGCATTTAACAATGTTATGGATAACGATGTATGCATGAATTGGGATGTACCCGTTATGATTTTGACATCTTCTAGAAGTGGTGTTTTTTCGCAAGCACTTAATAGTAGGGCAAAAAGAAATGATAGAATGATTATTTTTTTCATGATTATTATTTTTACAGTTTTACAGATAAATAAAAATTAATGACTGGATAGATATAATATTGGCGAAGGTTTCGCTGCAACTGTTCTGCTTGGCTTGACGTTGCTGCAATCGAATCGGTAGCTTCTAAAGACACTTTTGGAGAACCCGTAAAAAGACTTCCTATTTCTAATTTCATTCCTACCCGTTTTTTATAGTTTGCTAACCGACCTAAACCCAAGCCAAAAAATGGATTTATTTTATTCGGTTGAACTTTAAAATCAACTGTACCTAAATCGTCTTGTGCAATGACTTGATTCCCTATTTTTATTTCTTGGGTCAACTGAGGAAAGGTAAAAGTTCTGATATAGGATTTATTATATACTGCACCAAACGTTAGATGGAATGGGTTTTTAGGATTTTTACTTACATAATAATCCAATTTTAAATCCAGAGTGAAAAATTGTATATCTATATTCGTAATAGATTCGGGTATAAATTCATCTAACGTAAATTTAAGCGGCAGGTATGTCCCTCCTACTCTCATCGTAACAGCAGCCCCCATGTTTTTGGAAATGGTTACTCCTGGGCCAAGTGTTCCGGCATAAATTCCAATTGCCCAAGGATGGTTGTGTTTTCCCGTAATCAATTGGTTGGGCTTCCCTTTTAATAAACGAGACATCAATGGGTAAACTGTCCCACAATTAGTTACAATTACACCTTCAACTCTTTTTCTTTTTTGTAATGGATCTAAGATTTCCAAAGACACATCCAATCCTTTCGGGTGAAAGGTTAATTGCATGGATTCCATGTTTTCGAGACGAGGAATTTTCTCTTCTTTTTTTATTTCTCCATCTTCAATCAGGTAATAAATCCATCCTCCTTCTTGAATATTTTCTCCGATATTTACAATTGTAAAATTGATGCTGTCTCCTTGACATTTGGAATCAATTCTAAATTGCTGCCCTTCGGTTTGGGCTGCCAACGTGAATGGCAAAGCAGTGGCTAGGATGATTAATATCATCCGAAAAAATGGTTTCATAATGTGTTGTTTTAATAATTAATAATAAGATAATAACAGGTCGTCTCAAGAGTCATCCCAATCGGAATTTCCGAAAATAAGTCCACCTGCTATGAACCCGATAAAGCTTCCTAAAAAACATCCGACAATTACCCCCCAACCAAAACAAATCGATATCAATGGCATAGCATTGATGAAAAGCATTAAAATGGGAGTAGTTTGAAATTCTACATTCTGATGTGTTACATCAGCAAATGTATCTGTAGAAATATATACGGATTTACCAAACATTTTTTCTTGGGCAGAATGCCATAAAAAGAACGGAAGAAAAAAACACAAAATAAGTTTTCGATTGAACTTGAATGTTAGTGATTTCATAATGATTGTTTTTTTTGTAGAAAATATTTAATACTTGAATTGGAGCAAGGCAATGCCAAGGCATACTAGAGAACACTCATATACCGTTCGTT
>JAHDDR010000148.1 GCA_020629255.1 Saprospiraceae bacterium
TGACCATGCAAGTCATCCGTTTGGCAAGAGGAGCCAAAAAGAGAAACATTTGGAACAAAGTCATAGAAATCATTATGGCCACCCGATTGGAATTCAAGCACAGCAAAAAGGAAGTCATGGCATTGTATGCCTCGAATGCTCCTTTCGGTGGAAATGTTGTCGGATTGGATGCCGCTTCTTGGCGATATTATGGCAAAAGGCCGGATTTATTGTCTTGGGGCGAAGCAGCTACTCTAGCCGTTTTACCCAACAGCCCGTCCCTGATTCATCCTGGGAAAAACAGGGATGCACTTATGGCGAAAAGGAACCGTCTATTGGATCGTTTACAAAACAACGGTACATTAGATTCCCTCACTTGTGCCTTAGCCAAAGACGAACCACTGCCTGAAAAACCACTTCCATTACCCCGCTTGGCGCCCCATTTATTGGATCGGGTAGCTTATGAACAATTCCGAAATAAAAAGAACCCCATCACCCGATTAAAAACAACTATCGATCCCTATTTACAATCGCAGACGAACCACATTTTACTTCGAAACAAATCCCGTCTTGCCGCAAATGGCATATACAATGCGTGCGTTTTGGTATTAGAGGTAGAAACAGGAAATGTTCTTTCCTATGTCGGCAACATGCCCAACTTACAAAAAATACATGCACCCAGCGTTGATATTATAAAAGCTCCTAGAAGTACCGGCAGTATTCTCAAGCCGATTCTCTATGCTGCTATGCTGAACGAGGGGTATTTACTGCCTAACACTCTCATTCCCGATGTTCCTACCCAAATGGGAAGTTACCGCCCTGAAAATTATTATGAGACCTACGATGGTGCCGTTCCTGCCAGCAGGGCTTTGATCCGCTCCCTCAATGTTCCCTTAATCCGGATGTTACAAAAATATGGGGTCGAAAAATTCCATCATATTTTAAAAAAACTGGGAATGAGCACCCTCGTCAATACGCCAAGCCATTACGGATTGACTCTTATTGTTGGTGGAGCAGAAGGCAACCTTTGGGACATCACCAACATGTATGCGAGCATGGCAAGAATCAACAATCATTTTTATGATTATGATGGAAGGTATGATCCTATGGACATCCGAAAACCTAATTATATATTCGGACAAACCATTCCGAAAACAAGAAGAGAACGCTTGCAAAAACAAGCTCCTCTTTTAAGTACCGGTGCCATTTGGCAAACCTTCCAAACTATACAAGAAGTAGAAAGACCCCAAGGAGAAGGTAATTGGGAAATCTTTCAATCAGAACATCCAATCGCTTGGAAAACCGGAACGAGTTTTGGTTTCAGGGATGCTTGGGCCATTGGAGCTACCCCTAAATATGTAGTAGGCGTTTGGTCGGGTAATGCCGATGGAGAAGGCCGACCCAATTTGACTGGTGTTACCGCATCTGCTCCCATTTTATTCGATATTTTTGATGTCCTCCCTTCTTCGGAACATTTCTTCGATAAACCAGAAGATGAACTAGAAGAAATACTTGTCTGTAGAATGTCCGGATTCAAGGCGATGCCTCATTGTTTTCCCAAAGATACGCTGAGGTATCTCGTTTCTGGTAAAGAAAGTAATGCTTGCCCGTTTCATAGAACCATCCATTTAAACGATGAAGGAAAACGTGTGACCGCTTCCTGCCATCCGGCGAATGAGATAATCATCAAATCTTGGTTTGTCCTTCCTCCTTTAGAAGAAAAATATTACAAATCGAAAAACCCTTTATATAGTTCACTGCCTGATTTCGCTGAAGGCTGCAATAGTGAGGCGCCCCAGCAAAATGTTCCTATGCAGATGATTTACCCTAAATATGCTGCAAAGATTTTCATTCCTTTGGGTATGGACGGAAAACCTACCCCTTCCATATTCAAAGCAACCCATAAAAATCAGAATGCAACATTGTATTGGCATTTAGATAACGAATATATTGGAACCACCGAAACTTTTCATGAATTACCCATTTCTCCCCCTCCCGGAAAACATAATCTGATTCTAGTAGATGACGAAGGAAACCAAATATCCCAAGTTTTTGAGATATTAGAAAAATGATTTATTCCTTGGAACTCATTTTTTTCAAAAACTGTATATATATTTGCATTCTACTATTCAAAAATAGTGCTATAGCTCAGTTGGTTTAGAGCGCTGCCTTGACAGGGCAGAGGTCATCGGTTCGAATCCGATTAGCACTACTAAAGCTGTAAGTTATTAACTTACAGCTTTTTTTATGTTAAAATAAATCACATATAAACACATTAGAATATTTAGAATGCTTTTTTTAACATTCAAATACTCGTAAATTCTGTGTGAAAATTCCTTACAGTCAATGAATTAACACTATATTTACACCCCCCCATCTATTTTACCAAATGAAAAAGGAGTTATTTCCCAATAACAACTTTTTGAATACTTAATAAGGAATATAATTCTTTTAATAAAAAATGAAAACATACTATTTCTAAACCAACATCATCTTATTATTAGGAAGCAATCCTTTCTACAAAAGACCACTAAGTAATATTCAATCAATCATATCTAAATCTCCATTAGGAGGTCTAATTTCTTATTGTTTGGCCAACAATATTGGGCGTATATTATGAAATTGGTTCATGAACAGAGAACACTTATTTTTTCATATAAAAGGCTCATTTAGCAATGCTTTGCATCGCTAAATGAGCATAATAAAAAAAACTTTTACACTTACTTAAATCTTTAGACGCATGAAAAAAAACTCAACCTATTGCATCTATACCTTTGCTCTTTTGTTCATCACACTGGTGGCATTTGGGCAAAATAAAGAAAGAGACTACACGCTCCAAACACAACAATTGGCTAGTGCCGTCCGATCAGGCAATCTAGAAGCGGTTAAGAAAACCTACTCTAACATGGCTATACAAGGCATTGACCCTGTTACAGGACTAAGGCCGTTCCATTTGGCATCAAAGCTAGGGCATTATGACATTGTAGAGTTTTTCATCATCAGGGAACAAAACCTAGAATCGGGGGTGTATGTTTCCCGAGAAGAAATGCCTCCTATGGTTCATGCCATCAAGCAAGGGCATAAGGATATCATCAGCCTTTTATTCACCAAAGGCAGCCGCCACCCCAATGGAGGGTGGATGAGGAAGACTTATTTGTTCCATGCACTGCACATGGAGGTTGGTCAGGACATCATCGACTTACTGATTAAGCATGGTGCGGATATGAAATTGGCACAACAAGGGATGCCTTTAACAAAAGAAAAAGCAGAAGATTTGGCTACTGCCGAAAAATGGACAACGGAAGTCAATGCCAAGCTTACCCTCAATCAATTTGATAAGATTGATATTTGGAATACCAATGTCCAAGCCTCCAATATGCTTCATCAAATGAAGGAAAAATATGGTACGGAATCCTCAGCATTCCAAAGAGAAATGGATGAAATCCATGAATGGAGACTGGAGCAATTGAAAAGTATCATCCCTTCTCATAAGTTTGCTCAGTTAGGGCAACTCTCTAAGCAATAATATTCCAACTTATCATTCACTCAAGACTAGACAAAAATGAAACAGACATACATATATATATTCACTACACTTTGCTTTATATTCCTATCCCATTTAGGATTACAAGCGCAAGGTCCCGACTTAGCCAATGCTGCAGGTATCACTCCTACTACAACTGGAACAGGTACAACTAATGGAGTTGGCCCTAATTTCACCTTTACAGGATGTGATGCTATTGCTGGAGGCTCCGGGTATTCTGCCGGTTGCTCTGTAGGATGGTATAAATTTATAGTAGCAGCTCCTTCTACTGTTGACTTTGACTTCCAATCCACACCTACAATCAATGATCAAGATATGGGAGCCGCTATATTCATCGCGAACAATTGCTCTACAACATCTGTCGCTGATTTGGTTAATGTTGATTGTGATAGAGATGGTCCTGCATCTGGGGGTGTTCAAGTTTCTGTAGAAGCTTCTCCAAGCAGAACTTATTATATCATGGTTTGGGATTTTGGCTGTAATGCCACGGTATCTTATGATTATGACATGATTGTTACAGCTCTCCCCGCTACAAACGACGAAGCTTGTACGGCAACTCCCTTAACTATAGGTGGTGCTTCAGAGTCAGGAACAATCGGTGATTATACAGCCTCTTGTGCTGACGGTGATCCCGCTGAATCATGTGCCAATTCATCCAATACCGGTTTTGATGAAGAAAATCTTTGTGAGGATGCTTGGTATTCGGTCGTAGTCCCATCTGATGGGACTCTACAGATAAATGTTTCTACCGGATTCGATTTAACCATGGCAGCTTATACTACATTTACTAATTGTAACAATCTCATATATTTAGATTGTGATGATGATGGTGGTACAGGTGGGGCTCCTCATTTAAGCATGACAGGTCTTACTCCTGGAGCAACAATTTACATCAGAATTTGGGATTTCGATTGTGATTCTCCAAGTGCTACATACACGATTTCTGTTTCTCAGGCTCCCATCTTACTAGATCTCTCAACAACAGGAACTGTAGTTAACTTGGATTGTGGTGTTACTTATGATTTTTACGATAGTGGAGGTCCAGGTATAACGGATGGAACTACCGACTATGACAATGGTGAAAACTACACCATCACTTTCTGTGCAGATGTTGGTAATAATGTTCGACTATCCTTCTTGAACAAATTCAATAGTACAGCTTCTACCGGGACATTCTACATTGCTGGTTGCGATGGTACTCATGCCCTTGATGTAGATGCAGGAGGTAATGCTATCGGGACCGCCAACGATGGTGATTTAGCCGATTACCTCACCTTCTATGATGGCAATTCTTCCGGAGCCTCTGTAATTGGTGTTTATACCGGTGAAACCTTAAGTTATCCCTCTCCGGGAACAGTGGTTTCAAGCGGTCAATGCCTCACGGTCAATTTTGCATCAAGTACTGTCATTACCGAAGAAGGTTGGGAAGCTAAAGTAGATTGTATTCCTGATGTCACGCCACAATCCTTATCTTTGACATGTCCGGGTAGTTCGGGCCTTCTGTCCGATGATGATTATAATGATGGGGGTTCTACTATCCTACAAGAGAACGATCAATGGATGGTAACGGTTTGTCCGGATGTTGCTGGTTTATGTGCTTTTGCCGGTTCATTAAGCAGCCTTGCTTCATTGAGTTTGAATCAAAACGTAGATTACTTATATGTCTATAATGGAGTAGATGATACCAGTTCTCCCATTGCCATTTTTACCGGTTCTGGAGACAATGACCTTTCAGGAACAGAAAACCTAACCAATATTACAGGAGTCACAGCATTTCCGGATTATACTCCTGCAAATACGGGTGGTTGTCTTACCTTCAAATTAGTGACGAACAATTCAATTTATTATCCAGACTGGACCACCGTTACTGGTTTCGATTTAGATATTTGGTGCGTAGAATGTGATTTAGGAAATGGTGGAGGAACGGAATGTTCCAATGCTACAGAAATTACGCAAAACGGTTTCTGGGCAGGTACGAGCATTGATGATACAGGTAATGCATACGAAGCTACATGGAATGGAACCGGTACAGACATGGACGAGTATACATCGGGTGTTTATACGAACAATTGTGTGGATGCTGCCTTAACGGGAGAATCTAATATCACACGATTGGAAAATACGATTTGGTATCATTTCACAACGCCAGATATATGTGAAGAATTAAACAATCTGGAAATCTTCTTGAATTATATTTCCTGCCAAAATGAAAGAGTTGATGACAATGGTATTCAATTCACCATCTGGGAAGGTACTCCAGGGGTTTCTGTAAGTTGCCCTGCCGATGGAACGGGTTGGGATAACGATGCTGCCGATGGTGTCCAATCTGCTGGAGTTACGACAAACGACATGTTTGGTTGCTTTGACAAATTAACTGCAGGTAATGGTATTTTCGTAACAGGCCTTGAATCCAATACTGATTATTATATCATGATTGATGGGTTTACGGGGCAACATTGTTTCTTCGATATCTATATCGGATTATTCCCCGCAGAACTACAAACACCATTGGTGGATGCTGCTGTTGGTCCAGCAAATTTCTGTACGGGTTCTACTGATGCTATTACATTATCCGCGTTAGCTAATGCCGATGTTGAATTTGTAATCGAAAATACAGCCTATACAACTTTAGCAGCCGCTCAAGCCGCTGCAAGTGGTGCTACAGCTTATGATGGAGCCACTACTTCTTTAGGAACAGTATCTCCTTTACAAAATGCTGTGGGAGATGGAGAAGTTTCTTTGGATATTTCGGGTACTGATTTTGCAGCCAACAACACTTGTGGAATCCAAGTTTACAATGTATATGCGATAGCAGACAATCACCCTGTAGACCCATTTGGGGTAGGCTCTGACGCCACTACTTCGGATTGTTATCCATTTGTAACTTATCAAGTTGTGATTTATCCTACTCCTACCATTGTTGTTGCAGGAGATTGCGAATTAACCTTCACAGCAACGGGTTGTGATATTACTGACTTTACTTTAACAGTAGATGGAAATGTAATTACTCAAGGATCTGAAGGTAATGCCATCGACTTTTCGGGAACCAATTCTAATGGAGATATGATTGCATGGAGTGCATATTTGGATGGAATGCCCGCTTCTCTTCAAGCTTCTTGTGCTGCAAGTGGAACAGAAACATTGGCCAATTGTATAGCAACAGCCAATATAGGAGATTTCGCTTTTATTGATTTTGACAATGACGGTGTCTTTAATAATAATGATGTCTTATTGGCTGGAGTTGGCGTAGAATTATTCAATTCTGATGGTTCTAGCACCGGTATGACAACAACAACGAATGGAAGTGGTAATTATTTATTTACAGGTGTTCCTGCTGGTAATTACTATGTCCAATTTACCGCACCAGCTGGATATGCTCCCTCTACTACAAGTTCGGGTAATGACAATAACAACATTGATCCAACCGCTGGTAATTGTGCTACTTGTACTGCTACATTCGCATTTGATGGAGCTACTAACAACTTAACTTTGGATGCTGGATTTATCGGAACGGGTTCTATCGGAGATTTTGTCTGGCATGATCAAAATGGAGATGATGTTCAGGATGGAGGGTTTGAAACTGGTGTAGATAATGTAACCGTAGAATTATTATGGTATGGACCAGACGGTGATCCTTCTACCACCGCAGACAATGTAACTTTAACGACCATTACCTCAGGTGGTGGAAATTATGACTTCATCAATCTTCCTCCTGGTACATATGAAGTTGATGTGACGACCAACGAACCATCCAACTATACAGGTTCTGATCCAACACCTGAAGTTATATTAGGTATTGGTCAAGACTATAATGATGCCGACTTCGGTTATAATGATCCTTCTCTACCCGTTGAATTATTGAAATTCAACGGAAGATTGGTGGGTGAAGAAGTATATTTGGATTGGAGAACCGTCACTGAAATCAATAGTGATTATTTCTCTATCGAAAGAAGTAAAGATGGCGTTTCATTCAGAAGTTTAGGAGAAGAGGCGGCCGCTGGATTCAGTAACACTCCACTTGATTATGATTTCATAGATAAAGAACCAAATCAAGGAATGAACTACTATCGATTGAAAATGATTGATAGGGATGAAACCTATGTTTATTCCAATACGGTAATCATTACTTTAGAGAGTATCAAGCAAACTGTGATATTCCCATCACCGACTAGAGGTCAGTTGTTCATCAATGCCAAAGATAATATCCAATCCATTTCCATCTTTGATGCTAATGGTCGATTATTAAGAACGGCAGAGATGGATAGAAGTATTAATACAGAAATTGATGTTCAGGAATTAGCAACGGGTATATACTTCATAAAAGTAGATACCAATAGTGGTTCGGATGTTCTTCGATTCATGAAACAATAATATAATACTGCGCTGCTGTGTGAAGTCTTAGACTTCGCACAGCAGCATTTTTATAGACCTCGTTTCATCGCCAATGCATATCCAAAATGGGAGCCCTCATGGAACTCACAAAATTTAAGGGAGTCGTGAACAGATGCTATTTTGTACGTTGGAGTCAAATCGAAAGCGTGGAACGAATTGAAAAGCCCAGCTTCATAATCTGATGTCATTTGTTCTAGGGAGGAAATGGCATATTTTTTCCAAAAATTGATTTCATCTCCAGAAACAAAGCCTTCGGGTTTTGTCCCTCTTTTGTAGGCATCCAATTGTTCTTTGGAAATATTGAGCCCTTGCCCCGTTGGACTATAACACATATAGTCGGTAGAAACAATGCCGTGGGCAAAATTCCAAATGAGGTTATTATTATACTCTTGAGGTATTTTATTGAGTTGCTCTATAGAATAATTGTCCATCAAATTCAAAAAGGCTTGACGGGCAAATTTTAGCATGGCAATGCTTTGGTTGAAATCACTCATTTTTCGAATTTTTAGTAGATATAATGTGTAAATAAATCCATTACAAAAACCATGCTCATTTGTTTATACGGCCTCAATAATCGTAGCATATCCTTGTCCCACGCCAATACACATGGTAACTAAGGCATATCTTTTATTCTGTTCTTTCAACTCTAGGGCGGCCGACCACATAATGCGAGTCCCCGTCATGCCCAGTGGGTGACCAATGGCGATGGCTCCTCCATTCGGGTTGATTCTTGGATCATCATCTTTCAGTCCCCATTCTCGGATACAGGCCAAAGATTGGGCAGCAAAGGCTTCATTCAATTCGATAATGTCCATGTCATCCATCGTCAAACCGGCTTTTGCCAATGCTTTGTTGGAAGCACTCACTGGACCGATACCCATAATTCGAGGTTCGACGCCGGTGACGGCGGATGAAACAATCCTTGCTATGGGTTTCAATCCATATTTTTTTACCGCATCCTCCGATGCAATAATGGTGGCAGCCGCTCCGTCATTCAGACCCGAAGCGTTCCCTGCTGTTACGGTTCCGCCATTTTCTGCTTTCTTGAAAGCCGTTCTCAATTTAGAAAGACCTTCTAAGGTTGTAGTAGGACGTATGAATTCATCGTCACTGAAAATGATGGGGTCTTTTTTCCGTTGTGGGATTTCTACTGATATGATTTCTTTGCCCAATCTTCCGGAAGAACGAGCTGCCGTCGCTTTCATTTGCGATCGATAAGCGAATTGATCTTGATCGGCTCTGGAAATGGAAAACATTTCGGCCAAATTTTCTGCGGTGATGCCCATGCCATCCGTTCCGAACATGTTGTGCATTTTTTTATTGACGAACCGCCACCCGAAGCTCGAATCATGCATTTGAGCATCCCGCCCAAAGGCTTTGGATACTTTCGAAATGACCCAAGGACCACGAGTCATGTGTTCTACACCACCCGCAATGAAAAGATCACCATCGCCCGCTTTGATGGCTCTATTGGCATGAATCATCGAAGACATGCCCGAAGAGCAAAGGCGGTTCACCGTTTCACCGGGAACAGTAAAGGGAAGCCCTGCCAACAGGGAACACATGCGGGCAACGTTACGATTGTCTTCGCCAGCTTGATTGGCACAACCCATGATGACATCATCAAAAGCTTCTTGGGGTATGTTGGGATTTCTTTTTACAATTTCTGCAATGGCAAGTGCTCCTAAATCATCCGTGCGGATGGGGGAGAGTGTGCCGGTGAATTTTCCGATGGGCGTTCGTATGCCGTCTATGATGTATGCTTCTTTCATTTTATTTTGATTTATGTATATCGTTCTATCAATTGTTTTTTTTCGGGTGTATTATCAAAAGTATGGTTCCATTTAATATTCGGGTAATGATTTTCGGGTGAAGTTATGGTAATATATCCTTTTGGAATATCCTTGATTAAATTATATTTTGTGATAAGATGTTTATTGGGATTTAGATGCCTTGCTTTTTCCCATTGCAAACCTTTTTCTGTTAATGAAACAAAAAATAAAAGGCTTTGTTCGTGTGTGCTGAGTTGTGCTCTTAGCGTTTTGATATAATCGTATTTTTCCTCGTAACTTAAAATGTCGGAGGATCGGGAATTAATATATTTTATGGTTTGATATAAATGATTGTAATAATGGCCAATTCTCGAATGGTGTCCATTAAATAATTTGAAGGGATAATTTTTTTGTATTTTCTTTTTCCTTTTTTCGAATTTTTCTTTTATCCAATTTAAAAAATATTCTCCTTGATTTTCGAGTCGTTCTTGGATGAAAGAAAAAGAATATTCACCCACACCTCCGAATAGAAAACAAGTGTAAGCCATATCTAATTTTTTTTTGATGGAAATTTCTTTTTCGTGTTCTAAAAAATAATCATCAATCATTTCAAAATATTCATAAAATTCTCGAAGCAACCATTGGAATACTTCCCGCCCTTGTAAAATATTTTGATTTTTTATGTCATTGATTTTAATATTGTTCTGAATTTCGATATGGATTTTTAATAATTCAAAAAAATGGCTTTCAATATGTGATTTTTCTCGTTCTACTTTTTCTTCATGTATCTGATTGAAAAGCATTTTATTCGCTTCCAATTGAATTAAAAAAGCATAATAGACCAAGACTGATCCTACGAGTCCAAGAATAGGGGAGGTGAGTCCCCCAACCGTGTCGCCAATGGTGCCGGTTTCTGCTAAGGATAAATCCCAATATTTTCTAATGATAAAAACAAATGGAGTAATAATAATTAAAACAATTCCTGCAATGAGCCACATGCGGGATTTAAATAATATTTTTTCCTGTTTTTCTTTGAAGTCTTCCATTTAATCCAATACTTCTCTTTTGGTGCGATAAACAGTAGCCCGATACAAAGCAATGGGTAAGCCTTCTTGGTTTTTTACCGTAACATCATACATCGCGGTTTTTCTATTATTGGATTTTTCTATCGCCTCAGCAAATAAAATATCTCCTTCTTTTCCTGAGTTGGGGTAAGTGATAAAACCATCTAAAGTAACGCTTAGTACATTGTAAGAATTGGCGGCGAATGCCAGGCAGGAATCTGCTAAACCAAAACTTACTCCACCATGTACAATATTGAAGCCGTTGAGCATCTCTTTCCGGACTTGCATTTTTATTTTACAATACCCTTCTCGATGTTCTACACTTTCTATACCCAACCATTGTGAGTAATAGTCAGTAGACATCATTTTTTGATAAACGGCTTCGGCTACTTCCATGCTTCTAAATTATTGTTAAGACACTAGAAATCTAGTGTCTAAGTTCATCAATAAAAAGTTTTTCCTGCCTTGCTCATTTTTCGCAATAAAGGAGAACAACGATATCTGGGATCGTGGAATTCATCAAATAATTCATCTAAAATATGGACACAGTTATCGATACCGATTTCATCCGCCCATTGCAATAAACCTTTTGGATAATTCACGCCTTTGGTCATTGCCAAATCAATATCATCTCTTGATGCTACATTTAAAAATAAAGCATCTGCTGCTTCATTAATGAGCATGACAACAATTCTATCTACGATTTTTTGTCCGAGTCTTTGGTCTTTGTTGGCTTCGGGTTTTGTGGCATTTTCTGAATAATCATAAAAACCTTTACCGGTTTTTCTTCCGAGATAGCCAGCTTCCACCAATCTTTTTTGTGTGAAGGAAGGACGATATCTAGGGTCGTAATAAAAGGCGGCAAAAACCGTTTCGGTTACAGGGTAATTCACATCATGACCAATAAAATCCATTAAGGTAAATGGCCCCATTCTAAAACATTTCAGTTAACGCCCAGTCTATGGTGGCGGCATCGGCGAAATCTTCTTCTAGCATTTTT
>JAHDDR010000149.1 GCA_020629255.1 Saprospiraceae bacterium
CCCCGACCCGCTGATTACAAATCAGCTGCTCTGGCCAACTGAGCTACATCGGCACTAACACCTTATTTGATTAAAAGAACATTT
Organism: Saprospiraceae bacterium; assembly: GCA_020629255.1. Taxonomy (GTDB): domain Bacteria; phylum Bacteroidota; class Bacteroidia; order Chitinophagales; family Saprospiraceae; genus JAHDCE01. The sequence continues at coordinate 85 of JAHDDR010000149.1, forward strand.
CTTAAAATGGGTAGAGTATAAGGTGGCTTTTTCTAAGCGATTGCAAAGATATATTATTTTTTAAAAAATAAAAACCCCTTTTTGAAATTTTTTCTTTATTGGAAAAGATTTATTAGAAGTTGCTTTGCTTATGTCCATTTACTTGGGCTTTATTTGATGAAAAAGAATCTAATCTATGGTTATCAACGAATAGATAATCATCTAATTGAGGAAAAAGTTCCATTTGAATTAAAATCGTATAAATGGTAGGTATCACAACCTTTCTAATGCTTCATAAAATATTCTTGGGGGTTCTAAATCATTGTTGAGAACATACATTGAGCCTACCGTAAAAAACAACTGATCTTTCCCTTCTATATCATCTCTTATTGCAAGATTGGTCAAGTCATCACATGGTATATTTTCATAGAAAAATCCAGCATCTTCATCGCAGGTCAGCAGATGTGTTCCTAAACCCACAACTTTTTCTCCGTTGGGAGCATGTTTATAATACGTAACTCTGTCTTCTTCATCTACATTGAAGAAAAAGAAAGCTTCATCATGATAATAATAATCATTAGCATCATAAGTCCATGGACCCAAACCAACATGCTCATATGTTTCCTCATCTATAGACCTAATAACACGAATTACTCCCACCCAATCGTTAAGGGTACTTTGAGCATTTATATCCCTCCAATAATCACTTTCTGTAACTACATATGTTCCTGCAAAGCGTCCCGAAATAGATGTATCTGTATACCCTTGGGCTGTATGGGAATTTCCTTCCGTTGTTTTTGCCACATATATAAGTCTGATTTTATCTCCAAAACTCAAATCATCATCATGAGGCAGTGGGTTGCCATTGAGGATTATGTCCGACTTTAACTCAGAGAAAAAGAATGAAAATGTGAGTTCTGTTTGTTGCAAGGTTTCAGACACAGCTATGGTTTCGTGTAATATTTTTTCTGAGACATTTGCTCCATCATGGCTAATGTATTGTTTATATACTTCAATGTGAGTTGTTTTGATGGCTCCTTGAAAGATTTTAAGTTGTACTTCATATTCATCTTTTGATGATTGGTTATGAGTGATTGATGTTGTAAGAACAGAAATGAGTCCTCCTTCAGATACATGGTCTTCGGTGTTGTCTTCATCACAAGAGAAGAATATCATCAATAAACATAATGCGACAAGGGAGTAATTTAATTTTTCATCAACCATTTTTTAAACAACTTCATGAACAAAAAGGGATATCATTGAAGTTTAGTCCTACGTTTTTATAATTTTTCGAGTACTTCAAAAAATTCACGTGGTCCTGCAAGCGGGTCTGATCCAATTCCGGATAGTGCATAATATCCAACAGAGAATATCAATCTATCTTTTTCATCAACATCATCTTTTATTGCGTAATTGGTTGCTGCACCACAGGGTATATTCACCAAGATATCATCATTATCTTCGCAGGTAAGAAGATTGATGCCCATGCCTGTTACGAGTTGCCCATTTAGTGTATATTTATAATATTGAATTCTATTTTCATTATCTATACCAAAAAGGAAAAAGGCATCCGGATGAAACTCAGGTCCATTATCATCTGTTGTATAAGGTCCGAATCCTACATGTTCATAAACATCGTTATTCAAGGATTTGATAACTCGATTTGCCCCTGTCCAATCTGCCAAATTATCCGGAGCTCCTACATTCCAAAAATCGCTTTCTAGTACGGTGTACACTCCTGCAAAACGAGCAGAAATCGTTAATTCTGTTGTTCCTCTTACAGTATGTATATTTCCTTCGCTCGTATGTGATACATATGTCAGTACAATTTTATCACCCACTCTAAGATCTTCATCTTCCGGCAATGATTCTCCAGCAATTAGGAGCCCTTCTTTCAACTCTGCAAAGGTTGTAGAAAAGGTATGTGTTTGAATATTCTGTGGTGTAATTTCATCATCTAAGGTTTTATATAGCATCTTATTGGATACATAACCATATGTTGGGCTGATAAACTGCTTATAGATTTCAACTTTTGTTGTTCTGACCGCTCCCTGAAAGGTTTTAATATGTACATCATAGACTTCTTGAGAAGATTGTTTATGAACAATCAATGATGTGAGTACAGAAATCAATCCTCCTTCAACTACGCCTGCATCTACCCTTGGCAATCCATCATCTGAACAAGAAAAAAACATGATTGAAAGGATAGGGAAGAATATTAAGTAAACTATTTTTTTCATCGTTTCTCTATTTTGATTTTGTATAAACCCATCATTATAATACTAGAAGAACCCTGTTTGTTCGTAAAACGCTGCAAGAATATTTCTCTAAAATAGAAAATGGCAAAGGGATGCCCGAACACGAACATCCCTTATTATGAAAAATATTAAATCTTTGACTTTAGCATTACTGGGCTGCTACCAGTTCTCCTGTTATATAATCATAGAAAGAAAATTTACCTCCCGACACTTCTACCCTGAAAATTGGAGAGGGTGGAACAGTCCAATCTGGTGCTGTATCTGTATTGATGGCATCCGCTTCATCTTGTACATGTTTAGCCACAAACACTCCGGTCTGAATCAACGTAGACTCGATAGGAAAAGCGATTGTACCAGTACCTGGATCTGGAACGATATCCCCCAAACGCCATAGCCAAGCAGCCAAATAGAATGTTCCATCTCCATGGGTCCAAGTAGTCGAACTCATTTTGAAGATTTCTAAACATTCGCTAGTAGCTGCTTGGTAATCGCCCAAGTCATTGCCCGCAGCGTCTAATAATACCACATCGATATTCACTCCATTAATGCATGTTCCTACCCCTTCATATTCCGCACCACCTATAGTAATGTTGATGGGTCTTTCCCAATCGAACGTTAATGTGATATCTTCCGAAGTACGATTACCCATATTGATTGTTGTCACCTCTGGAATGAACTCCATATTTGACAAACGATTATCTCCTATTTGAAAGCTAAGGATTTCTGGATCTTCTTCCGGATAGATATCATCAAAAATATGAAGCACGCCTTTCACTTCCGTTTCATAGGCTGGGATATAAAGGTTACTTATCACATTGCCGTCCGGATCTGTAAATTCGTAATCTTCTGAAGCCGTAGCGGTTGTTCCATCCAAAATGGAAATATAAAAAGAGGCATCCGCCACTTGGGGACCGCTTAGAACAATGGTAAAGGGAAATGATTTATTTTCCTCTATTAGTGACGTGGGAGGCTCTTCCTCATCCCATACCAAAGTAGCTGTAATATTATTCGGAGAAACAACACTGTGTCCAGTGAACTCATCTTTGCTGCATTGTGTGAACATCAATGAACAGCATAAAGCAAAGATGAATATTCCTATCTGATTGATTTTTTCCTTTAACATCATTTTAATTGTTTTAAATTTTTAAATTATAATTTCTGCATGGCTTCGTAAAATTCACGTTGCCCTTCACTACCATCATCTATCCTCATGTATCCGACGGAAAAAATTAATTGATCTTTTCCTTCTACATCATCCTTGATGGCAAGATTGGTCGTTTCATCACAGGGAATATTTACAAAATAATTCGGATCACTTTCGCAAGTAATCAGATAAGTACCCAAGCCTGTAACAGGTTCACCATCTGGAGATACCTCATAGTATGTAATTTTATTTTCATCATTTACATTGAAAAAGAAAAAAGCATCTTCACTGAAATAATAATCATTACCATCATACGTCCAAGGACCAAAACCCACATGCTCATAGGTTTGGTCATCTATAGATTTAATGACTCGGTTCACTCCTATCCAATTCCAGACACCACTTTGTACTCCTATTCTCCAGTAATCACTATCTGTAACTACATATGTACCTGCGTATCGTCCCGACACCGCTATTTCTGTAGATGCTCTAGCAGCATGCAAATTACCCTCGCTTGTTCTAGACAAATAGGTTAATTTGATTTTGTCGCCTACATTAAGATCATCGTCTGAAGGAAGTGGTTGGCCATTAATTGTGAGCCCTTCCTTTAATTCGGCAAATGTGAGGGTTAGTGTATGCGTTTCCGGATTCTGCGGATCAATCATATTGATTGTGGTATGCAGCACTTTTTCGGAAACTTGCCCATCGATTCCTACAAATTGCTTGTAAACTTCTACTTCTGTAGTTTTTACAAGACCTTGGAAGGTTCTTATCTGGGCTTCGTAGGTATCTTGAGATGATTGTATATGGACAATCAGAGATGTGAGAACGGACATCAAGCCTCCTTCGGCGGCTCCATCGTCTACCGAGATGGTATCATCACTACATGAGTGAAACATAATACCTACAATAAGGGCTAAAATAAAATAATTGGACTTTTTCATATTAAATTAAATTTGTAATGAAGTGACTTCATACCATGTATGAAATCACTTCGATTGGTTAATGAATTCGTTTTTTATTGCATCCACCAAATTTTTGTGGTAAGAGCATCCGGACCTTGATTATTTACTGCTTCCCAATAGTTTTCTCCATTCAACGATTGCTCTTCATTTGGATAGGTTAACCGGGATGGTATTTCAGAAATCGCCCCGCAATTCGCTGGTATCAATTCAGGGTATTGGGTTCTTCTCCATTCTGTCCACGTTTCAATACCTTGTCCAAAGAGTGCAATCCATTTTTGTTCCGCAATCTTCCTCAATCCATTTACCGAAGTATAGGCAACACTCGGTTGGTTGATATACTCTGAGTACTGTTCCTCTACTTCATTGAATTCTAAGGATGCCCTAATTGCTTCATTATAATACGACTCCGGGTCTCCGGATATGAGGCCTCTTTGTGCTGCTTCCGCCATTAAAAATTGGAGTTCGGCATAAGACATGAAATATCCGGGTGCTTCGGCATCTAAATATTTAAGACCTATGGGAGAAAAATTATCTATCCCGATCGGGTTTGCGATACAGCCCGAAGGTTTTCCTTTATAAATTTCTCCTGAAACTGGTTGGGCATATATTTCTAACCTTGGGTCATCTAAAGATTCCAGGAATTCAATGATGGTTTCATTCATGACCCATTCATTTCGGTTACCGAAGACTACCGTTTCAAATAATGGATTAGCATTCGGAGGATTCTCTAGGTATGCTAATTTGGCTTCATCGTGATTCGATGTAAAAAGCACACGATTATCCATAATATCCTGTAAATCCGTAGATACATTTACTTTTCCGGAGATGCGCATCAGAGCTCGGAACTTTAGGGCATTCGCCATTTTTTTCCATCTGGTATAATCACCTCCATAAAGGATATCTGATGTCGGATCTATGTCTCCTGTTCCATTTAACAAAAGATTAGCCTTATCCAACATTTCTAAAATTCCTTCAAATACATTTTCCTGATTATCATATACTGGCGTGAATTCCCCTTCCGATTCCCCGTTTAAGGCTTCATAAAAGGGAATTGCTCCGAAGACATCCGTTAAAACGGATAAACCATAGGCTTGAAGAATCAAAGCCGCACCCTGCATATCATTATTACCTTCTCCTATTGCAAGTTCTTCCATTTTTTTTGCATCCATGACTACAGAAGCATATAATCCTTGCCAAACCATGTTTCCAATTACGGATTCCCTTGGTATATACCTGGCTTCAGCATTATATTGGGTTTTTGCATAATGTTGCACCCAACAAGAACCCATATCTCCACCAACAAAGGTGCTATTCATGATATTTTGTGTCATTCTAATTACATTCGTCAGAACCAATTTTGAAGGAACCATTGCAGGATCATTAGGATTGGAATTGAGTTCTTCGAAACCATTATCACACGAACTTATCATTCCTACTGCCAAGAGCAGTATCCAATACATTTTTGAGATTTTCATATTTTATTATTATTAGTTGTTAAGGGAGTTCGCAAAAATAATCTACGCATCTTGCTATAAACTTTGGTTTCCTCTGTGTTGTATTCCCTTTGAATAGCCCGCTATTCCACAGGAAGTACGCCTTGATAAAATCAAAATTTTCAACACAATATTGCAGACATTATTTATTTCCTCATCCCTAAAAAGAAAAATTCAGATTGAAGCCCATACTCCTTGTTGAGGGCAATTGCCCAAATTCCTGCCCGATGTTTGCATCAGAATTACTGAATGCGGACTCAGGATCGATATGGGGTACGTTTTTATGTAGTATGGCCAGATTCCTAGCGACAAAAGAAATTTCGGCTCTTTGGAATGGTGTTTTCCCCAACCATTTTTTGGGGAAGGAATAGCCAATCATCAATTGTCTCCATTTTACATAGGAGGCATCGAAAATTGAACTTTCTGCCACATTACCATTATATGCTTGTTTGTTCCAATCTTCAGCCGAAACCGCAACATCGTTGGGAACCCAAATAGGGTTTGCATCATCACCACTTATATTCTTCACCCCTACACCTACCATTCCTCCTTCACGACCTTTGAGGGTTTCTTCCAATACTCCGGCAAATCTCCCCCAGGTGTTGGTCATGGTATAGATATCACCTCCTATTTTTGCGTCAAAAATAGAATTGAATGAGAAACCTTTGTATTTCATTTCTACTTTCATTCCTCCTGTCCAATCGGGTGAAACATTTCCCAATACTTCGGATTCCCCTATTACAGGCAAGCCATCTCTGTAGATAATATCTCCATTTTCATTTCTTTTGAATGCAGGACCGAACAAAACGCCGTAGGGTTCTCCCACCCTAGCTTGGAGCACTACATTCCATTGCCCTCCAAGCGTTTCTACATCTGCATCGTTTCCTAAACTTGTTACTTTATTGATATTTTTCGCAAAATTGAAATCGACACCCAATTTGAAGTCTTTCGTTTTTATCGGAACCAGATTCAGTTTCAATTCTACACCATTGTTTGTAAGGTTAGCAACATTAGCCAATGCCCTTGAGAAACCGGAAGAAGCACTTGTTCTTTTCCATAATAAAAGGTCATTGCTTTTTTGGTTGTAATAGGTTACATCCAGCCCTATTCTACTATTAAACAACCTTGCATCGACGCCTACTTCGACGCCTCTTGTGGTTTCGGGTTTTAGATCCGGGCTATTGAGCGAATTCGGATAAAAGGCTCCTGTAACATTTCCAAATGGTGCAGAATAACCATAAGATTGAGCAGTTGAGTAAGGTAAGATCAATCCAGAGCTTCCCACCTTAGACCATCCTCCCCTTACTTTTAGATACGGTACTTTTCTTCTATCCAGATTCAGTAATTTATTCAGAACCATGCTAGTTGTGACAGATGGATACAAAAACGAATTATTGCCATCAGGTAAGACACTGAACCAATCGTTCCTCATTGTTACATCCAAGTAAATGGCTTCCTTGTATGCTAATTGGGCGAACCCTAATAAGCTATTGACCTTGCTATTTGATTCCCTATTCGTAATGTTGGGTGTTACTCCAGATTTCACATTCGAAATATTGTATAATCCCGGCAGTTCTAATTGAGGGGCTTCAGCCTTAAGATATTCGCTAGAAACATCTTTCATATTTCCTCCAAAATTGATGTTGAAATCAAAGTATTCGTTGATTTGATTTTGATATGTGAGTAAGATTTCATGGTTGAGGATGGATACTTTCCTTTTAGTTTCCGCAAAATACCCTTCTTGGAATTCATTGGTTCCCATTGCTTTTTGTTCCGATAAATCTATGAACGAGCCATCCATGCTTGTTTTTAATCTTGCTGATAACCCTTTTGTAATTTCGTAGCCTAAGGATACATTCCCTAGTATCCTATCCTTGTCCATTTTATTAAGATTATTATGCAAGACCCAATAAGGGTTGTTTTGGAATAAAGAATTCCAATTCAGGGGAGTGCCTTCGATGGCTGTTCCTTGAGCAGCTAAGGGTAAATTTTCATAATCTCTCAAAGCCGAGAAGTTCACGTTTCTTCCTGACCAAATCATTTGTTGCATCGGATTTTCTCCTGTGTATCCAATATTCGGAAGGTTTCCGCTATTCGATTTAATATAATTGATGGAAATTCCGGTGCTTAACCTATCTGATAGAGCCATTCTTGCATTAGCAGATACGTTATATTTATTAAAATCTGTATTTGGAATGATTCCTTTTTGGTTACTTGTTCCCAGGCTCATTCTGAAATTTGCCTTTTCACTTCCTCCGGTAAAGGATATATTATTATTCGTAGTAACTCCTGTATCAAAGAAATCTTTCACATTATCCGGAGAGGAAATCCAAGGGCGGGGGGCTCCATCTACTTCATAGGAATTCCATTGTACAAATTCCAACCCTACATCTAATGGAGGCCCCCAACTTTCATCCACGGCTCCATCTCCCGTTTGACCATCAGCAAATTGAAAAAAATCAGAATTTCCTCCTTGCCCAAAAGAGTTTTGATATTTGGGTAAAACCAATGGTTTTTCAAAAGTTGTAGATGAATTAAAGGACACCCCTACTCCTTTTCTTGCCTTGCCTGCCTTTGTTGTGATAACTATAGCGCCATTAGAGGCTTGGGCACCATAGAGAGCTGCTGCATTAGGCCCTTTTAGTATTGTAATTGTTTCTATATCGTCAGGATTGATATCCGCGACTCCATTTGGAAGGTCGAAGCCTCCTCCATCTGATGCTGTTCCATAATTTGCATTGTTGATAGGAACGCCATCTAATACAAATAGTGCTTGGTTGTTGCTCCCAATTGATGTAGGTCCTCTTAAAACAATTCTGGATGAACTCCCTACTCCCCCTGAGCTACTTGTCACATTAGCTCCGGCGATTGCTCCCGTCAACGAATTGATTAAATTCGGTTCTCTAGCTTTGGTAAGTTCTTCTCCATCCAACTCATCATAAGAAAATCCAATTTCTTCATCTGCCCTAGTGAGATCCAATCCTATTACTACCGGAGTGGGACCTGTTATACCGAAAGTCATTTTGAAATCTACGATATTGCTTTCGCCTACAGTTTGTTCCATTTCTGTATAGGTCACATAAGATGCCACCAGCACATCGCCCTCTTTTGCTTCAATCGAGTATGAACCGTCGTCCTCTGTTATTGTGGCATTATCTGTGCCTTTTACAATTACGTAGGCTCCAAGAATCGGTTCGCTGGTATCTATATCAGTTACCAGACCCGTTACGGTCTTTTGGGAAAAAACAAGTATAGGCAGGGATAGAAAAATTAGATTCAAAATCAGTGAAAATCGCTTCATTTATTTAATCTATATGATGAAATAATCGCGGGATAGATTTTCACAAAAACAATGAAATTACACTATTAGTGATGTTTCAATTATTAGTATTGATAGAATGTAACAAAGGGTTTTTAGTTGTTATTATAATAAGCACTTATACTTTAGAAAGGGGTAAAAAGAAGAATTCGCTGCATGATTGTTAAAATATTTCTTGGATTGGGCAAAAAAAGAAGGGGCATCCAAATTTTGGATGCCCCTTCGATTATATATTCGATGCAAATCAGCAACTCATAATCTATTGATTATTGAGCAGCTACCAATTCACCTGTTACATAATCATAGAAAGAGAATTTACCTCCTACAACTTCCAATCGGAAGATTGGTGTTGGGGTAGCATTCCAGCCTGTTGCCGTATCTGTCGTAATGGCATCAGCCTCAGCTTGTACATGCTCAGCTACGAATACTCCTGTTTGAACCAACGTAGATTCTACAGGGAAAGCAATGGTGCCTGTACCAGGATCAGGAACGATAGCTCCCAATTCCCATAACCAAGCGGCCAAGTAGAATGTACCATCTCCATGTGCCCAAGTTGCCGAGCTCATTGGGAAGATTTCTACACATTCTCCTGTAGCTGCAGGATACTCTCCTAAATCAGCACCCGAAGCGTCTAGCAATACTACATCGATATCGACTCCATTTAGACAAGTTCCTACACCTTCGTAAAGCGTACCACCAACCGTAATGTCGATAGGTCTTTCCCAAGTGAAAGATAATGTGATATCCTCAGAAGTACGGTTACCGATATTAATTGTTCTCACTTCTGGAGTGAAATCAATATTCGCTAAACGATTGTCTCCGATCTGAAAGCTCAATACTTCAGGATCTGCTTCAGGAAGAATATCATCATAAATGTGAAGCATACCACTTATTTCTGTAGAATAAGCTGGTATGTAAAAATTGCTTACTAAGTTTCCAGCAGCATCAGTGATGTCATAATCTTCACCGGCTGTTGCTGTAGTACCATCTAAAATATTCAAATGGAAAGAAGCATCTACAACTTGAGGTTCACTTAAAGTAATTGTGAAATGCATTGTAGAATCGGCTTCCATCATTGAAGCTGGAGGTACCTCAGTCCAAGTCAATGTAGCTGTTACATTGTTAGGACTTAATGTACTATGTCCAGTATAATCTTCATCGTTACACTGAGTAAAAACGAGAATGCAGAAAATACCAAGAACCACAGTACTAATATGGTTGAAAATAATATTTTTCATTATCTAATCTTTTATTGATTAATAATTAACAATTATAATTTTTCTACTACCTCGTAGAATTCACGAGCACCCTCGTTTGCATCACCAGAAGCGGTGTAATAGCCCATTGTGAAAATCAATTGGTCTTTACCGTCTACATCATCCTTGATTACGAGATTGGTTGTTTCATCACAAGGAACATTTCCAAATTCTGTGATATCTGTTGCACAAGTGATTAGGTAAGTACCTAATCCTGTAACAGGATTCCCATCAGGTGAATTTGCATAATATTCAATTCTGTTATCATCTGTAACATTGAAGAAGAAGAATGCATCTTCTGAAAAGTAGTAATCGTTCCCATCATAAGACCAAGGACCAATTCCTACGTGCTCATAAGTAATCGCATCAATTGACTTGATTATGCGGTTTACACCAACCCAGTCAGCGACACCACTTTGAACTCCGATTCTCCAATAGTCACTTGCTGTTACGACATAAGTACCAGCAAAACGACCAGAAACAGAGATTTCTGTAGAACCACTAGCAAAGTGAGTATTACCTTCACTTGTTTTAGCTGCAAAAGTCAAAACGATTTTATCTCCTACTACCAAATTATCATCAGCAGGAAGAGGAGCACCGTTCAATGTCAAACCTGATTTCAAATCAGGAAAAGTGAATTCTAATGTATGGGTAACTGTATTCACTTGATCCATAACATCCATTGAAGTATGTAAAACTCTTTCAGAAGTAGAGCCATCCACACTCACAAATTGCTTATAGACTTCCACTTGAGTGGTCTTTATCGGACCTTGGAAGGTTTTCACCTGAGCAGAATAGACATCCTGAGATGACTGAATATGCACGATGAGAGAAGTAAGGACAGTCATAAGACCTCCTTCTGCGGCACCATCGTCAACACTTACCCTATCATCATCACAAGCAATGAAGGTAGAGATCATGAAGAATGCCAAAATGAAATATTTAATATTTTTCATAATGAAATTGTTTATTAAA
>JAHDDR010000150.1:0-3220 GCA_020629255.1 Saprospiraceae bacterium
TTTTGATGATCAAATAGATATGTACTTGAACCAGAAATTAAGGAAAATTTATTTGAATAAAGAAAAAGTGATGGAACAGAAAAAAATAGAATATCATCCGGGGGAACGGTAAGTATATGATATCTGAAATAAAAAAGTCCATGTCATTTTTTGACATGGACTTTTTTATTTCAATGGAGTAATTTAAAACCTTACCTTCTCCTCTTATTATACCCTGAAGAATTATTTCTTCTCTTTTCTTTATTCTTTTTTTGATTAGCAAAAAATTCATTTCTTCTTCTTGCCTTTTCTTTATTGGCTTCCTTTTTTTCGGCAACCGTCATGGGTTTGTCGGTTTGTGGATAGGGATGGTCTTTAATTTCTGTAATTTTGACTTTTGTCAATTTTTCAATATCCGCCAAGTAAGCCAATTCTTCGGGTTCGCATAATGAAATGGCATTTCCGTCTTCTCCAGCTCTACCCGAACGCCCGATTCTATGAACATAAATTTCCGGTTCATTGGGGATATCGTAATTAATAACGAGTTGCAATTTTTCGATATCAATTCCTCGGGAAGCAATATCGGTTGCCACCAAAACCCTTATTGAACCTTCTTTGAAATTTTTTAATGCTTTCTGACGTTGGTTCTGGGTTCTGTCACCATGAATTGCCGCCGCAGAAATTTTCTTTTTATTTAGATCCCGTGAAATTCTATTCGCACCATGTTTGGTTCTGGAAAATAATAATATTTGGTCGGATTTGCTTTCTTTTAGAATATGAAGAAGTAAATGTTTCTTTTCTTTTTTATTCGTTAAGAATTTATATTGCTTAATGGTCTCAGCAGTAGAAGAAACCGGAGAAACTTCTATTCTCTTGGGGTGGAATAAAATAGTTTTTGCCAGGGAAATAATATTCGGAGGCAAGGTGGCAGAAAAAAATAAGGATTGCCTTTTTTTCGGCAATAATTTTATTATTCTTTTCACATCGTGAATGAAACCCATGTCTAGCATTCGATCCGCCTCATCCAAAATGAAAACTTTTATTTTATCCAACTGGATAAAACCTTGACTATTTAAATCGAGTAACCTTCCTGGAGTAGCGACTAAAATATCAACACCTTTTTTTAATTTTCTAACTTGTTCCCCTTGTTTTACACCACCAAAAATAACAGTATGTTTTAAAGAAGTGTAACGAGAATAATCCCGAATATTATCATCTATTTGGATGGCTAATTCTCTAGTAGGAGTAATAATTAGGCAACTGATTTCTTTTTGTGGAATAGAATCTTCGATTAAATTCTGAATGACAGGAATTGAAAAAGCAGCTGTTTTCCCGGTTCCCGTTTGGGCACAGCCCAAAACATCTTCCCCTTTTAAAATGACCGGTATGGCTTTTTCTTGTATGGGTGTTGGTGTTTCGTAGTTTTTGTCTTTTACTGCCTTTAGGATTTCAGGAAGTAGTTTGAGTTCGTCAAAGGTCATTCATCTGTATTATTCATGAAAAGATGCACAAAGATACATTAATTTTAGTATAAAGTGTTTTTCTTTTTTGTTGCATAACGTTTAGAACATATATGTATGTACGTACAAAAAACGGTGCAAATGAAATTTGCACCGTTTTTTGAAAGGATTAGGCAATCTTTGTAATTAAAATCTTACCGTTGCTCCAAAGTTGAGATAAGACGTAGGCGTGAGACCGAATTCTCCAAACAAACCTAAGTTGGGAATAAAGAAATATCTTGCACCCAATTGCCCTCCAAAACTGGTGCCATCTTTCCATTCTCTTCCAGGGTTGTGTATTTTGCGTTGCACTAAACCTCCCCAAGTAGTAAGGTATAGATCTAACTTATCTGCTGGAATATTTGCATCTGTTTTTTCATCAATCATTTGCCAAAAATGGAAACTGCATCGTACCCCTAAGCTTAGCTGGGTGAATTTATCATCATCCCATTTGGGCTTGAACGATGTGTAACCCACATATCCTCCTAAGCTAACGTAAGGATGTAAGCCATAATCCGCATTGATAACAAAAGGTATGACGGTGTTCAAATTCGGCCAATCTACATGATCCAAAGCACCTACGCCCAAACTTAGCATAAAATCCCCTTTTTCGTAGGCTCTTTCTTCGCTTACCTGAGCATGGGAAAAATGAAAAGAAATAAGGCTTAACAATATTATAGTGAAAAACTTCATACATTGTCGCATCATCAAAACAATTTAATTACTAAAAAAGAAAAGTAAAGATAAGTACCATATGTTTATGAAAAAATTATTTGCTATTATTCTATTCTTTTTATTCTCGATGCCAGTTGGTTTTTGTCAATATGGATATTTGTTGGATTACAAAAAACATCAGGTGAAAAAAGTTTTAGTGAACAAATCCGAAGTCTATTCCTACGAATATCATGCAGGTATGATTTTAGAAAAAGAACCGGAAACCCAAAAAGATTTCCACGTTCATCATTACTATTATTTTAATTCGGATAACCAACTAGATTCCATCGTTTCACTTACGAAGGAAGGAGAACACTCTATCACTTCTACTAAGACATTTAAATATGACAATAATTCAAAATTGGTGAGTATACGAAGTAAGAATAATAACATTGTTACCATAGAAAAATATTTTTATAATGATAGAGGGCATATAGATTCCGTTTTAACCTATCAGAATAGTTATAAGGAAATGATGGGCGATAATGTGACCCTTGACCTAAAACCCATTTCCGGGAAAAAATATTTATATAATGTGGATGGGCTCCCACTCATAGAAGAAAGAATGCTTCCCCAAGAACCTTCCTTGAAGATTTTTTATACCTATAATTCTAAAAATCAATTGGTGAAAAAAATTATGGATGAAAGAGGAACGAACAATTCTTCCTTGAGAACCTGGGTATATAAATACAATAAGAAAGGGATGAAGAAAAAAGTTATAGATACATTTTATAATATAAATGATGAAGGGGATTCAGAAAAAGATACGCAGGTTAAAATGAAATACAAGTACAAGATGTAATAGACTTTATTACGAATATATTGATTATAGGCCAATTGATCTTTTGTAAAGTCTAATGGATTGTTGTTACATTCACAACCTTTTAGATTTTAAAGTCATCTTAAAATTGTATGCTTGGATGTAACTTTTCCATCCATTATCGTTATGACAAGAAAAACGCTTTAAGATGAAAAAAATAATACTTATTTTATTATACTAGGTAAAAGAATGTAAATACAAATACCCA
>JAHDDR010000150.1:3230-11437 GCA_020629255.1 Saprospiraceae bacterium
CGCTTTAAAATGAAAAAAATAATACTCTTTTTTCTTTGTTCATTTGTACTTACTCTTTCTTTTGCACAAGATGCCAACATTTACTTCGATACGGATAAAAATAATATTCGTATCAACGAAAAACATAAATTAGACAACTTACTTCAACGTTACCTGTCCGATAATTATCAATTTTTATTGGTCGGCCATTGTGATCAAGCAGGGAGTGATGCATATAATTTGGCTCTTTCCCAACGTCGGGTGGAAGAAATAAAAGCTTATTTTTTAAAAAATAATATTCCTCTTTCTTCGATTCGTATAGATTATCAAGGAGAGAGCCAAGCACTTGCCGTTGCTCAAGAATATAGGAAAGTAGAAATTTTTCTGATAGGACAAAACCCTGTTCCCACCCCTCCTGTCGAGAAAGAAGTACATGTCCCCATTTTGAAGGAAGAACCCAATCTAGAAAAAGAATATGAACAGTATGGCGTCGTAGGAAATGTTCCACCGATGCCTCCCAAAAAAGAAAAAAAATGGAAAGATTTCCAAGAATTTAAAAGCAGCATTAGTCCCGAAAAACAAGATTTTGAAATGAATAGCGAAGAAGACATTTATATTACGGGAAAAAGCGGTACGGATATTTTCATCCCTAAAAATGCTTTTGTTGATACGGATGGAAATCCGGTATCCGGAAATGTAAATATCGAATTAAAAGAATTTTATTCCTTTAAAGATTTTTTTAGCGAAAAATTAGGAACGAAATCTAACGGAGCCTTACTAGAGACCAATGGTATGGTTTATTTGGAAGCGACCCAAGGAAATAAAAAATTACAATTAAATGGAGGAACAGATGTAGAGATTTTATTTCCTCAATCCGAACGGAATGACTTTTCTACTTTTTATGGAGAACGAGAAGAAGATGGCGGAATGAATTGGGTCCAAGATGGAGAAAGTGCTATGGGTAATGCAATAGGTGAAGTAGAAAATTGGGTGGCATTTTCACCCGAAGGTTTAGACCTGACTACAGAAGCTATGGCAAGGAGCAAAAATAGAAATGCCAATATAGGGGGCATGAAAGGAGTATTTTCTGAACTCACTCCTGAAATGAGAGATAGTTTGAATCGGGAGTGGGAAATCGAACGGCAAGAAATGATCGCCGAGCAAGAATCGAGAAACGAAATGTTTAAAAGAAGCAAAGAGGTAAGAACTTTAATCTCGTCTAAAAAACTAGGTTTTATTAATTGTGATCGTTTTTATAGAGAAAAGAACACAAGGAGAATGAATCATTTATTGACGATTAAAGATGAGAAAATAAAACCGATGGCTGCTTATCTTATTTTTACAGAAATAAATAGTTGCCTTTCTTTTCGTTATGAAGGAACACAAGGGTTTACCATGAATAACAGACTACCCATGGGAGCTGACGTTATTTTATTAGTCACCGGTTTTGATCCAGAAACAGATGATGTATATGTGCATCAAAAAAAGCTAAAACTTAAAGAGGGCATCAAAGGAGAAATTCCAATGAGAAAAAGTTCTTATGATGAATTGGAACAAATCTTGGGGGGAATTTAAAAATTAATTGGCTTGTACCCACGGTGTACCCAAAGATCCTCGTCTAATTTCTACTTGGATTTCGTCGCCAATTTTTTTACTTTTATAAACACTGTGTTTTACTTCTACATTCATAGAGTCTTTGTAAGTGCCTAATGGGGCTGTAATGAAAAGGAAGGTAGGGATTTTACCTCCACCTTCCTTTTTTTGGGATAAGGTTGTGTTGTAAATGTCGGGCGGCGTTCTATCAAAATGGCAATTAATACTGATCCAAGAACTGAAGGCAAAAATAAATAGGAAAATAAATAAGGGGATCGAAGTTGCGATATTTTTTAGCGTATTAGGCGGTGGAAATAAATGGGTGTATTGCAAAAAGATAACACCCATTGTTCCACTAAAAATAATACAAGGCAACCATACATTTTCATAAGAAAGAATATTGAAGAAAATAAGTGTCGCCAATAAAAAAAGAATGGTAAAAAAAAGCACACCCCAAAAGATGCTAGGAAATGCACTTTTGTCTTCGTCGTCGTGTAAGCGAATAATACCCTTAGCATAGAATAAAATAAAAATAATGGAAACCCCATAAAAGAGTGACAAATAAATACCAATACCCAAGGGGATAAGTTTGGCAAAGATTCCAATACCTAAAGCAATACCTGTAATATTAAATGCCCGAGCAATGGATTTTGCATTTTTTAAATTAATGAGACGACTATCTAAATCTTGCCCATATAATTCATTTTGTATGATTTGTTCAAACTCTTCATTCTTTTTTTCTATTTTCCAATCCGGATAATTATATCGGAACCAAGCTCTAAGTTCTTCGGTAGAATCAATAAAATAACTGATTTTTATTTCTTTTTTGTCTATTGAATCTTTTGGTAATAAATAGAATCGGTCATCATCAATCGTATATCCTTGTATTTCGGAAAATAATAATTCTCTTTTATGGAGTAAACTTTGGTATTTGATTCTGTCGGGATATAAAAGTATTTTTCCCGTCCATGTTTCAATAATGGTATAAATGAAAAATGAAATCATAGACAAAGAATATGCCCATACGAAAATGGCGATCCATATACTTCCTTTAGAAGGAGAAGTCGAGACAAGGAATGCAGTATATAAAAAACGAGAAAAATAAGCTGCACAAAATAAAAATAAAATGGTTCCTAAAATGACCCACAATCTAGGAATAGTATATTCTCTAATTTCTTTTTTCCCTTCTGGATTCATATTTAATGAATTAAAACTTATTTTTCCACATCATACTCTCCACCGGCTTGATGGTTCTTTCGTTGTATTTGGCATTTTTCTTTTTATTATAATAATTTTCTATATCGCCATCTACCATAAAATAAATTAATTGGCCAATGGGCATGCCCGCATAAACCCGGACGGGATGTACACAAGAAATTTCCAAAGTCCAAGTATTACAAAAACCGACATCTCCTTTGCCAGCGGTAGCGTGAATGTCAATACCCAAACGACCCACACTCGATTTCCCTTCCAAAAAAGGAACCGAATTATGGGTTTCTGTATATTCTTCCGTTACTCCTAAATATAAAGTACCCGGTAAAATAATATAACCTTCTTCCGGTATTTCAATTTCTCGAATGGTGTTGTGTTTTTTGGCATCCAAAATTTCATCTTCATATATACCCAAATATTTTCCCAAATGGACATCATACGAATTGGTCCCCAAGCATTCTCTTTTAAAAGGTTCAATAATGATTTCCCCTTTTTCTAGAGATTCTAATATTTTTTTATCTGATAAAATCATAATTTTTTATTTAAATCGCTATCCGAAGTCTTAGACTTCGGATAGCGGGTCTTAGACTTCGGACAGCAGTTCCCAAAGAATAATACTCCGATCATCACTTGCTGAAATAAAATGATCGTTGCCCAACCACATTAATCGATTTACGGAATTAATATGCCCTCCATTTTTAATCGTATTGATTTCCTTTAACAATGAAAAATTTTCACTATCCCACAATCGGATGGTTTTGTCTCGGCTTGCCGTAGCAAAGATACTCGAATCCGGTCTGAATTTTATATCATTAATCGTAAACCAATGTGCTGATTCGGAAAATAAATTTTTCCCTTCAAAATTCCAGACCTTGAAATGGGCATCACGACCGCCACTGATAAAATAATTTCCTTTGGGATGAACATCAATACAAAAAACAGAATTATCATGAGCCTTTTCGATCTGTTGAATCAAGCCCAAATTTTGATCCAAGATATAGATCGAATCATCACTAGAACCCACCAATATTTTTTGCCCAAAAATAGTAGCACAACGCAAACTGGTAGAGGATAGATGAAGAGTTTCCTTAGGCATCAAATTTTTAGAATCCCAAGTTGTTAATTTCCCAAGTCCACCAGCGGTTACTATTTTATCTCCCAAAGATTGAATAGAAAAAGTACCTTGCTCATGATGGGCAATATTTTTAACATCCTTCTTTTCTTTGGAATGGATGAAATGAATGCCACCTTCCATATTTCCGGCAACCAACAAATCCCAATCCGAGAAATGATTCAAACTAAAAATTTGGGAATCTGTTTTTGCACGAAGCTGCCCCAAGTCCGGCTCATGAATATTCCATTCAACAATCCATCCATCTCCGCCTGCCGATAAAAAATGATCATCATCTTTTCCCTTAGCCAAAGCATAGATGGAGGCATTGTGCCCGATAAATTGAGCCTTTTTATGGACTTGTATTTTTTTCAATCCGCTTCTTGATTATTTTTGCAAAAATAGAGAATCCTTTAAACTTAATAACCATGCCCATATACTTACATGAAAAGATTTCCCAAAAAGGAGAAATAGGTCTATGGGATATTGTAGAAAATGAAGACTTTTTCCGTTCCAAATTGAATATATCGGAGCAGGAAGAAGGTTCTCTGTCCCAAATGCAACTGTCAAGAAGAAAAGAATGGTTGGCAGGTCGTTATTTGTTGCATCAAATGTCGGGAAGAAATGCTCCCTTGGACATCCAAAAAGATGAGTTCGGCAAACCCCATTTACCCGATTCCGAATTTGATATCTCCTTGAGCCATTCGGGACGTTTTGCTGCGGTAATCGCTTCGCCCGAAGTGGTGGGAATAGATATCCAGCGATTGGATCAAAAAGTGAAACGCATCGAACGGAAATTCATGACCCAAACGGATTTGACTTGGATATCGGAAGAATTCAACCTAGAACATTTACATGTTTGTTGGGGAGCAAAAGAGGCATTGTATAAAGCCTATGGCAAAAAGAAATTGGAATTCAGGGAACATATTTTGCTAGAACCTTTCGAATATGATGTAACTTTTGGAACTTGTCTGGGTTATGTGAGAAAGGAATTCGAAGAAAAAGAAAATGTGGATCTCTCTTTCGATATTTATTATAAAATGATTGAAAATTATATGTTGGTCTATGCAATTCAAAATGAAAAATACTAAATCAATGATGCTATTTTTCGGCATCTTACTTTCTGGAGTCATATACTTGGCGTCTTGTGGTACTGGCGGAGGAACAAAAGAACCACCCATTGAGCAGCCGATCATAGAAAATGAAGATGATTCTTTCGGTGAATTCTATACTCGCTTCCACAGGGATTCTGCCTACCAGATGGAACACATTACATTTCCATTGGAAGGTCTACCCATGATGGCAGACAGCTTTTTGGTGAATTATGGGAAACATTTTTATGAAAAAGACGGTTGGAAAATCCTAAAAGAAGTCGATTGGGACACCATAGAAGGATATGTCCGAACCTTAGAACCCACCGGCTTGGGCATCGTGAATGAATATATCTGTACCCATGACAATTTTTGTATGTCCCGCCGCTTCGCCAAATTACACGATGGTTGGTATTTGGTTTACTATGAAGATATGAATTATAGGGGGGCGAAATAGCAGCTGCACTACGTTTTTTAATAGCTTTCCCTATCTTTGCACCCAACAAAAATTTTGAACCATGAGTACCAAATTAGTGAGTGTAAAAGAATTGGCCGGAACAGAATTGACCCATTGCAAAGGATGGGTACAAGAGGCGGCTCTTCGAATGTTATATAACAACTTGGATCCCGAAGTAGCAGAAGATCCATCCAACCTGATTGTTTACGGCGGAACAGGCAAAGCTGCTAGGAATTGGGAATCTTTCGACCTCATCGTAAAAGCATTGAAAGATTTGGAAGAAGATGAAACACTTTTGGTACAATCGGGTAAACCCGTAGGTATTCTTCCTACACACAAAGATGCTCCTAGAGTAATCATTGCCAATTCCAATCTTGTCGGAAATTGGGCAAACTGGGACCACTTCCGGGAATTGGAAAAAAAAGGGCTGATGATGTATGGTCAAATGACCGCCGGTTCTTGGATTTATATCGGTTCCCAAGGCATTGTTCAAGGAACGTATGAAACATTCCTTGCCCTCGCCAACAAACATTATGGAGGTACATTAAAAGGAAAATTAAATGTAACTGCCGGATTAGGGGGAATGGGAGGTGCCCAACCTTTGGCCATTACCATGAATGAAGGAACTTGCCTGGCTGCCGAAATGGAAGAATGGCGAATCGACAAGAGATTGGAGACCCGGTATCTCGATGAAAAATTTACGGATATTGATGCCGCTATTGATCAGGCATTAAAATATGCAAAAGAAGGGAAAGCCCTTTCGATTGGAGTTCTTTGCAATGCCATAGATCTTCTACAACGATTAATTGATAGAGGCATCACACCCGACACCTTGACGGATCAAACCTCGGCACATGATCCGATTTATGGATATTTCCCTCAGAATATATCGGTGGAAGAGACCAAACTGATGCGGGAAAATGATCCGGACGGATTTACGAAACTGTCGATGGCATCTATGGCAAAACATGTAGAACTCATGTTGGAGTTACAAAAAAGAGGGGCGATCACCTTCGATTATGGCAACAACATTCGAGGTAGGGCATTCGAATATGGAGTGAAAAATGCATTTGATTTCCCCGGTTTTGTTCCTGCTTATATCCGACCCTTATTTTGCGAGGGCAAAGGACCCTTCCGATTTGCTGCCCTTTCGGGCGATCCTCAGGACATTTATGAATGTGATAAGGTCTTAATGGAACTTTTTCCTGAAAATAAAGGTATGATCCGTTGGATAGAAATGGCTCAGAAACGAATTGCTTGGCAAGGACTACCTAGCCGTATTTGTTGGATTGGCATGGGAGCCAGAGAAAAAGCGGGATTGGCCATTAATGAATTGGTGCGAAGCGGAAAAGTAAAAGCTCCTATTGTTATAGGAAGGGATCACTTGGATACCGGTTCTGTCGCTTCTCCCAACCGTGAAACCGAAGCCATGAAAGATGGTTCTGATGCCGTTGCCGATTGGCCATTGCTCAATGCTTTAATCAACACTGCTGGAGGAGCGAGTTGGGTTTCATTCCATCATGGCGGAGGCGTGGGTATGGGATATTCGTTGCATGCCGGAATGGTTATTGTCGCCGATGGTTCTGAAGATGCAGAAAAGCGATTGAAACGTGTACTACATAACGACCCCGCGATGGGTGTTATCCGTCATGCCGATGCAGGTTATGATATTGCTCAAGATACAGCTCGTCAGCACCGTTTGGATATAAAAGATAGATTAAAATAAAATGGGATTTAAATCCCCATCAATCCAAATAAAATGAAAAAGGAACAACCTATTTTACATACTCAACGTTTACGACTTGCCTCTGTGACAAAAGATCACATGCATGATTTATTCGAAATTCTTGGAGATGAGGAAAGCATGAAATATTATGACATCTTTCCTTATAAAGAACCGGAAGGTGTACTTGAAATTATTGATCTGTATAAAACAAGAGTCGAGGAGGGAAATGGTATGCGTTGGGGTATTTTCCTAGAAAACAAATTAATCGGAACTTGTGGGTTCAATGGATACAAGTCCAAACGGACTGGCGTTATCGGTTATGATATTAATCGAAAATATTGGGGAAACGGATATGCATCGGAAGCAGTAAAGGCTGTGGTAGAACAAGGCTACGATTATTTGGATATCCATAGAATTGCAGCACATGTCATGCCCGGAAACGTTGCTTCTGAAAAAGTTCTACAAAAATGTGGATTCCAAAAAGAAGGATATTTAAGAGACGCCAGTTTTTATAAAGGAAAATATCAGGATCAAATTCTTTATGCTAAAATTAATGAAAATCATTGATTTAAAAATACTCCAAAATGAATCAAGAATATAAAATAGCTCCCATCCAAGACGAAGAAAAAAATT
Source organism: Saprospiraceae bacterium (assembly GCA_020629255.1). Taxonomy (GTDB): domain Bacteria; phylum Bacteroidota; class Bacteroidia; order Chitinophagales; family Saprospiraceae; genus JAHDCE01. Next base: position 11,033 of record JAHDDR010000150.1, read on the forward strand.
ATGTTCTGGAACAACTCAATGAATATAATTTATTCCATGCCCCTGCTATTGTCGAAAAAGAAAATAGAGGTTTCCTGAATTACTCCATCAAAGACAATGGAAAAGTGATTGGTGGATTATTTTCCCGTTTAGGATATTGGGGTTATTTGGAAATTAAAATTTTATGGATCCACAAAGATTATCGAAAAAAAGGTGTTGGTTCCCAATTATTAAAATATATCGAAGTCTTAGGTAGAAAAAAAGGAGCAACGGTTTCCATGCTGGACACTTTTTCTTTTCAAGCCAAAGGATTTTATGAAAAAAACGGTTACGAAATTTTTGGAGAAATAAAAGATGCTCCCAAGGGAGCTGATCGTTTTTTCTTCAAAAAAGATTTAATTTAATATCATGAAATTAATTTTTATT
>JAHDDR010000151.1 GCA_020629255.1 Saprospiraceae bacterium
GCTTCTATCGCTTCGATGCCTTTAAGTGTGAATTTAAAAGATGGGGAAACACATACGGCACGTATTTATTACAAAGAAAGTATGATGAGTATTTATGTGGATGGAAATGAAGTGTTGACTTGCCCCTTGGACATTACTGAAATATTAAATTTGGACAGTGGCGGCGCTTGGGTTGGCATTACTTCTTCTACCGGAAAAAGTTACTCTGTGCATGAGTTGTCTTGTTTCAATATGGAAGCTCAGGAACGAGAAATCCCATATATTACGGATGTGGGTAGAAATGTAAAAAGAACCAAAAAAATTGTGGTGCGTTCTAAGGAAATAAAAATCCATGTTTGGGATATTAATATTGAAGATGGTGATATTATTTCTGTCAATTTAAATGGAAAATGGGTTTTGGATCATTTCCAATTGACCAATGTGGGCAGCACTTTTGATTTCACTTTAGAAAACCAACAAAGTTATTTGGTTTTACATGCCCATAATTTAGGTGAAATTCCTCCCAACACGGCGGGCATTTCTATTACGGATAAATATGGAAAACAGGAGACGGTTCTTCGTTCTAATATGTATGAGAGTGATGCTTTATTGATAGAATATCATAAAGATTCTAAAAAAGGTGATTTATCCCGTTATTGGAAACCGGGTGAAAAACCGGAGGAAGAAGAGGATTAATTCCTATTGATTCAGATATATAACATGAGTCATCTTACCTTAGAGATGACTCATGTTATAGCCTAATTATTATTCAAACCCTAATGTAAGGAAAGGAAAACCTAAATTTGGATTATCAATAAATTCATCATGTAAATTTGAACTCACCAATGTAATATCATTAAATACAATGGGGAAATCAATACCTGATCCAAAGTTCAAAAATACATAACCTATCACATCAGATATGTATTGATAATCATTTTGAGTGCGGCGAATCGTATATTCCTGACCTGCCATCAAACTAATATTCGAAGATAATATTACCTCACTTTGTTCTGTCGTGGAGAATGTCATCATTTCATTTAATATTATATTTCCGTTCGCATCCAATAATTCAATTTGATATGGTGTCTCATCGAAAGCTTGATACCCTACAGAACATAAATTCAGGTTTGAATTCGGTGTAAAGGTATATTCATGGATTTTTGCATCGAAGGTGTAATCAAAATGTATATCCGTATTGTTTTCTCCAAAATCATACAATTCCAATTGGTTTGTCTGATTGGATTCTACACAAGCATTTTTATCTAGAATATTTATGGTGATATTTGCCGTTGCAGAAACATTTCCATTTTCTACTAGTACCGTTCCTGTAATCAAATTATTAGATTCATAATCATAGGCAGAGGAATAAATCACCCTCAATTCTCCCGTATTGGCATCAATGGTAAAGGCATCATTTGGGGATTGGTTAACAATAGAAAATGTAAGAGTGCCCTCATTGGTTTCACCTTGAACGGTTCCGATAAGTTGGTTGGGGAGGGGATTTTCGTCCATATCCACTACAAGATCCGAAGTCGTAACTATTGTTTCCTCATCGGTAAGGTTGATTGTAACATTCACTTCTATGGATTCTATTTGATTGGTAAGTGAAACTATTCCTGTAATAGTTGGATTCGTTTCATAATCAAATGGTGATATATTGGCAACGAAGATTTCTCCCGTATTAACACCTACACTTAATGCTCCGGCAGGCGTTTGTTCGACAATTTCAAACATGATAGGACCTCCTGTAGAGTTCCCTAGAATCGTTCCTAAATATTGGAAAGCTGTCGGGTTTTCCATTATCGTTATTTCTAAATCAGAGGCTGTAAGAGTTGGTTCATCTTCGTTGGTAAGTGTTATGGTCACATTTACATCTTCAAATACATCTTCATTAAAGACTCTGACTACTCCAGTAATTGTCGGATTGGTTTCGAAATCATAAAGAGTTTCGTCAGCTACTCTCAACTTACCCGAATTTTCATCTACATTAAAAGCTCCTACAGGATTTTGTGAAACAATGGTAAAGGATAAGGTCCCTAAATTCGTTGTTGCAGCGATGGTTCCTATATCCTGCATAGGAACCGGGTTTTCCATCATAATGGTAGAGAAGTCTTCAACATTAATATTAATGGTGATTTCATCCTCCCCCTTTTCACTACAAGAAAACAAAATGAGAAGAGAAAATAAAATTGCAAATTGTTGTTTCATTACAATAATTTTTAATGAGCTTGTTTAAAAATGATTTAATTGAAATTTCAGGAATCTATATTTTGCATTCAAATAGACAAATCCTGATTCAGTTTTATAATCAAGATACTACAAAGATTTGTTTTTAACTCTCCAACTCCAAATACAAGAATAGGTATTTATCAACAAAAAAATACAAAACATAATCGTAAATACTTAAAGTTCAATTTTTTAAATCATTTATTTATCAACAAATAATTATTTTCTATTTTTAAAAATGATATTATTCTTCCGATATTTCAACCTGCTCAATCAACACCCCAAAATATGGCTATTCTGTTTAATGATACAAAAACAATAGATATATGGCACTCCAAGAAAGACAGAAGAGTTTTTACAGTAATTTCGGATTTGATTTAAAATAGAAAACCCCACTTCAAAAATGAAATGAGGTTCTCAAACTCAACGGTCTATTAAGTCTTAATATTAACGGATAAAACGGTATGTGAATTTTACTAGAAAAATATTTTGCAATTTCTTTTTCAGAATTTGATCGTTAAGGCTAGTGGTGAGTCGATCCTGTGGGTCTCCCCCTCCTACTCCTCCTTGCGACCAAACCAAGAACAATTCCGACCCCGGAATATATTCCCAACGTGCCACTAAATTAGAACGGAACTGAACGAAAGCGAAGTCAGGATTATAAATGGTATAATCTTCTAGCCCGTCTTTGTTTTCATCTATACCAAAACCGTTCTCTTTTTGTATGAGTTGTTGACCATCATATTCAACGAATTTATCTTCCCACACATTGGACGTTGGATTAGTTATGTACTTGAAGTTAGAATACCGTCCTCTAGATACGAAGGGTTGTCCATAATACTGGATGGATAAATTGGGGTTGATGGTATAATTTACCCGTAGTGAAATACCCAAAGTCGTTTGATCGATTGTTCCTGAAATATATCGGGCTTCTCCTTGATAAGAATTTTCTGTTACATATTGCAATTGCCTGATCGCTTTGTCATAATTCGCCCGAAGAGATATATTCAATACATTTAACGGTTGGTACGTAACATTAGCACTGGAATACAACGCTTTTACGGCTTCATTCTTCGCATAATCTCCATAAAAATTCCAACCATATCTGAATTTCTTACGACTATCGGAACTCCCCCAGAACCACATTCCGGCCCCTGGCATATATCTAAAACGAGGCCCACCTCTCAATTCTGTATTCGAAAACTGATAAGGATTGATATTCATGCCGGTTCCCATGCTCCAATTGTTTTTAAAATTGGTATTCATATTTACATTAAAGGAAATGCTATTTAAATTCCCACCAAAATCATGTACCATCCAATGATTATAATTGACTTGCAATCTTCTGAAAACAGAAAAAGGCTCTCTCCATACTCGGCTTACCCATGTAAAATGCCGGATGTCATCTGCTTGACGTTGGAATCCGATATCATTTAATTCTAATTTAGGTGTTCTGAACGCCCAGCCCGTTTCGAACATCCAATTACCACTTCCTGTTTTTCCTAGTTTCAAATGTCCTCCCATTCCGGTTAGCGATGTACTGCTGGTATCTACCTCTAAATAATCGGCATCAACTCTTTGGAATAAATGCCCAATGGAATGTTGCGTATTTAAAATGGCATCCTTACTTCCTTTTACATGACTTAACACTGTATTACCCGCTACGTACCAAGAACGTTCTTTCCAACGATGGGTAAAATCCACCCCTCCTGAGTATGCTGATTTATGTAAAAAATCAAGGTCTCCTTCCAATTTTCGATTCGTTGCCGTGAAGATGACACCTACATTTGTATTGCGTTCATTTAAATCTTTACTTATCCGAGAAACAAAATAATTGGTAAGGGGTTCTACGATTTCTTTGCGTTCATCACCTTCGTGATCTATTTTCGCATATTCCTTACTCGTCAAACTTTCCAGTATACCAATAGACCACCCCTCCTTGGTTTTACCACTGAATTTCGCTGCACCTAAAATGGTAGTATTCGTCGGTTGTTTGATATATTCTCCATTTTCAATTCCCGGATAATGGGACGGTGAACCACCAATTCGTCTCGAATAAAAAATATTATCGCTCCAAAAAGTATTGCCTGCGATAGAACGGGATAAAGGGTAATCGAAAATATTTTTATTTTCTACGAAAAAGGGTCGTTGCTCGTTGAAAAATATTTGAAAGGCATCTAGGGTAATCGCGGCGGGATCTGCTTCGACTTGACCAAAATCGGGATTGATGGTAAAATCCAAGGTGAGATCATTGGTCACGCCTATTTTGCCATCAATACCTGCATTGAACGTTGGGTCTACCCCATCCTTGTATGGGTTCCCATCTTCTTTTTTATATGTTTCTACCGAAGCGACCACATAGGGCTGGATTTCCACTTGTCTTTTCGGTTTTATATTTTTGAGTCCGTGTAATTCTCCGAACAAACTGACGTAGCCTCCGGCATCCAGAGGTATCCGCTGCCAAGTGGATCGCTCTTCGTTTCTAAAGAATTTACGTGACAATTGCAGCCCCCAAATTTGTTCTTCGGAATTATTGAATCTTAATTGGGTAAAGGGGATTTTCATTTCTGCCATCCAACCTTCTTCATCGATGGTGGATTGAGTGTACCAAATGGGGTTCCAACTCCAATCCCAATTGTTGCCATCACCAGAAACAAATTCTTCTCCTTTTACTCCTGCCGCTGTTACATTAAAAGAAAATGCGGTATTCAAATCACGGTAGCTGTCAAATGTAATGCTCACCCAATCGCCTTCGAAGCCATCTCTTCGCGATAATCTTTTTACAATTTTATCGGGTTCGGTATCGTAGCAACGTATGCCTACATAAATGTACTTGTCATCATACATGATTTTGAATTTTGTTTGTTGGCTAGGGGCTTCTCCTTCGCTGGGTCTACGTTGAATAAAATCGCCTTCCCACTGTACAGTGTTCCAAGTTTCTTCGTCCATTACACCATCTATGGTCGGTGCAGCTTGGGCACCGATGGCTTTAGTGAAATATTTTCTCTTTTCTATTTTTTCTTGCTTTTCTTCTTCTTGAGAAAAAACGAAGGGTGCTGCAAGAAGCATCAACAAAATAATTAACTGGGCTTTTTTCATTGTTCGATGATTTTAGATTTTCAGCAAAAGGGTGACGTTCATCTTTGGTACATTTCAAAGATGTTCGGTAATAATTCTTGTATTAAAATGTAATATTATTCCATACGGGTGGCTGATTAGAACCGGGCAAATTACCTAATTCTATCGCCTGTGCTTTTTGTTATTTCAAATTTATTTGTATTTGAAAAAAATGTCGGTTAACATGGGGTTAACGATAGGTTATTGATACATTCAACATGAATAAAATAATTATCCAAATGGCTTTCCTTCTATTAGATACGCATAAATCATTTCCATAAAAGTCTTGCTAACCATACTATGGTGATCTCCTACAACCTCTATTACTTCCCCTCCTTTCGACTCTATAAAATCAATTTCTTTTTTTGATTTGGGACCATTGGCTTCATCCATTGTGGCATAAACGGCTATCATGTTTTTATACACTTCGTCTTTTAATAATTCGGTATATTTTTTATCCATATTATTTTTGACAATCATCGTTAAATTATCTGCGGCTCTATCGAACCCAGATTTAGCAGGATAATCATCTGGAATCCACCTATAAATTCTTTTGACATAGGGTTCGGTTCCTTCTTTCCATCTTACATATTCTCCAGATTTAACGTTCTCAAAATTCCTTGGATCTTCATCCAAATCCAAACCCATAATAAATACTTTATCCGTTTGATTCTTTTTTGAATTTAAATATTCCATACAAATGGATGCACCAAAAGAATGTCCAATTAAATATATTTTCTTACCTCTATTTTTCCAATAAGAAATTACACGATGTAATATTTCAGCATTTAATTCATTTTCATAAGCACTTTGTTCTTTTGTCAAAATGGGTTCGGTTGCTATTAAATCCGAATTCAGCATTAAAGTCTGATAAGGATATATTCTTAAAATATCTTTTTTATCAGACATTAAATAAAGGGGATCTTTTCTCCCGATATGCAATTCAGAATCTGGTCCTCCTTGTACAAAAACAAATACTACTTCTTGATTTTCATTTCCTCTTTTCTCGAATAATTGCGTAGTATCTTTAGACAAAACAGTTCGTGTATATTTTTGAGGATCAAGAAATCCGAATTGATAAAACTTTATGCCTTGCCCCATTTCAATAGCCCGTCTATAATGTTTTACTGATTTATCATAATTTTCTATTGCCAAATAAGCTTCTCCCAAGCTATCATTTATTCTGGCGTTTTCAGAAAATGCCTTTTTAATTAATTGAAACACTTCGATGGCTTCAGTTCCTTTTTTAGAATCATACAATAATTGATACGCCACATCATACATTTCATTTTCAATTAATTCATAATTTTCTGAAGATTTATTTTTTTCAAAAAAAGACATTCCTTTTTCTAATCCTTCATTAAGGATGATGTCTTTAAAAGAAAAAGCCAACGATTTTTTCTCAACATTTAGTTCGGTAGTTGATTCAATTTTCTCCTTTGTTATTTTTGATGAGTTACACCCTCCCATCAACAAAGTTCCTAGTAAGAAAACTAAAAATATCTGTTTCATTTTCAATTTATTTAACGCATTCGTATCCTACCCTGTACATCGTACAGGTCTTTCAAAACCCATTAAAATATAATAATAATTAGACCTAATATACTCCGTGAATTTTCACATCGATATAATCAGATAATTTACTTGACTTAACCCCTTTCCTTTGAGCCTCCTTAATGAACTGTGTTGTTACACCATGAATTTTTGCTGCAACAAAATCACTCATAGATGTATTGCCACTAATACCCAAATATTTCATTTTGCTAATTTCATTAGCAGAAACGCCATGTATATGAGCTTCAACAATTTTTGAAGAGCTTAAATTTTTAAATCCTGCGTCTTGCAAAGCTTTCACATATTTAGACATAATTCCATGTACGCCAAATTCGACCAATTTACTCGGAGAAAGAACGTCTGCTCCATAGCCTAAATTTGTCAAATTTTGTATATAATTCGAATTTATTCCATGAATAGCAAATTCGACTAATTTGCTACCACTCATTACATCCGGACCATAGCCTAATTCTTTTAAGTTTGTTAAATAATTGATGCTTACTCCATGAATGGCAAACTCAACAATTTTGCTTGCACTTAATTCGTCCGAACCATAACCCAGTTTTTTTAATTTTTCAATATAACTTGCAGTTACACCATGTATATTAAATTCCACTAACTTACTCGATGAAATATCCGGAAAAATATTTTTTATTCTTTTTGCTTCTGTCGGTTCGACACCATGAATGGCAAATTCTATGATTTTATTTTTTGAAATATTTTTAAAACCCATCTCTTGGATCTTGTCTATATAATTCAAAGAAATATCATGAACTCCAAACTCCAAAACATCCTCCACATCGGGATCAAAACCTCTTTTCTTCAGCCCTGTAATAAATTCTCTAGATGTATTATTCAGAAACATTAAAAAAAGTTCATCTATATTTATGGAGCCTATTCCTTGTTTTTTCAAAAAGGAAATAAAAGAATTATTTTCTTTGAAATCAAAAGTACCGGCTCCTTCATCCCCTTTGAAACTTCCTGTAAAAATAAGAGTACCGGGATCTTTTTCCACTCTAATTTCATCTTGTCTATTTCTAGGCAATGAACCTAGCTGGCTTAAAGGATAACATTCTGTAATTTGCCAATCGTATTTTCCTTTTTTGCTTTTATTCATATAGAAACAAACTTCATTTCCTTCAACACGACCTTTCCATGATCCTGCTTCATTTACATAAATAGAGTTTGTTCCACAATCTTTTTTGTTGGAATTCTTTTTCGGATCACAAGATTTTTTTGATGATGGAGTACATCCCTTCTTAGGGGCACATGATTTTTTCGAATTTGGATCAACAACAACAGGTGGTAATTCAATGTTAAGTTTTTGTTCCAAGTCATCCATCATTTCGTTCATGTCTTTTTCCAATTTCACTGGATCAAAATCACCCATAGCATCATCAATTATATCTTGGATATCTTCTTCGTTTGCCGTTGTATGAAATTCAACATTTTCTATTTCCGTTTCAGGTAAGCCATCTTCCGTTGGGTTAATTTCATCTGAGGTTGTAGTCGTTGTTGTCGTAATGGTTGTTATCGATTCATTTTTTACTTCGCTAGGCGATTCATTCAAGAATGAATTAGCCTCTTCTTTTTTTGTAATTGCTTCTTGATTTCTTTTTTCTTCTTTATTATTTTTCTCGTTTTGCTTTTCCTTTTCTAAAGGCATTTGCACTTTTGGTTCTTCTACATTTTGTTCTGGCAACTGAACGGCATTCAAGGTCATTAGTGAAATAAAAACAATGGGAAACACCATTAAATATTTCCAACTGGATCGAGCAGATGATTTTTTGGAATTCATCATACCTATTCTTTCTTTCAAAAAAGATTCATTATAATTCGTTGTTATAGACAAAGCGTGTTGCGGAACGGAAATACGAAGAAGATTCATTTGATACGATTTTTTTTCTGTTCCTTTTTTCAACATTTCTTCATCTGTCAAGAATTCTATATTATTATTAATGGCTTTACGCAACATCCATGCAAAAGGATTGAACCAATTCATAATAATGATAAATTCCACCAGCAATTTATCTATCGAATGAGCTTGTTCTACATGAATTTTTTCATGCTCCAATATTTGGTCGTATGCTTCTGGGTTATATAAGGTCGGATTGATGAAAATCCAATTCAAAAAGGAAAATGGAGGCGTATCTTTACTCATTTCGTAGATACGGAATTTACCATCTTGAATAAACCCTAAATTTATCCGACTAAAAATGATCACTAAAAATTGAATAAAGAAAGTTATTGAAAAAATACCGACACCAGCCCAGTACCCCCATTTCATGATTTTCATCCAATCTAGATTGTGAAGTATGGCTCCCCAACTATTTTCAATTGTTTGCTCTTGTTCCGGATACAATTCTGCCAATTCTTGTCGCGGTACGGGTTCTTCACTTGTTTTGGTTTTTTCTTTCACCCACGCCAAACCACTTACATCTCCGATAGAAGAAGGTGGCAAAAATTCGTTTGACGTTTCGGCAATAGGTGACGCATGTAAAGACATCGAAGGAGGCACATGTACCAGAGGTAAGGTCAAGGACAAAGCTAATCCGCCGATCAACACCCATCGATTGAGCCGATAGAATGTTTCTTTCTTCAACAACAGCCAATAAAAAATATAAAAGATGGCTAACAGGACTGAAACATGAAGGATGTAGGGTATCATTTTTTCTGATTTTTAATCATATCAAGAATATCAGTGAGTTCTCCCTCACTAATCTTTTCCTTTTTAGCAAAATAAGAGACCATTTCGGAAATCGACCCTTTGAAATAGCTCCCCACCAATTCATCTACTGCTTGAGCCTGATACGCCTCTTTTGTAACAATTGGAAAATATTGATGGGTCTTACCGAAAGCTTTATGTCCTACAAATCCTTTTGTAGCCAAAATTCGTACCATAGTAGATACTGAATTGTAATGTGGTTTCGGTTCGGGTAAATCTTCTATTATTTCTTTAACGAAAGATGGCCCCCTATTCCATAATACATGCATAATTTGTTCTTCTCTTTGTGCTAACTTTTTCATATTCTCATCATTTGTACAACACAAACTTATAACTAATTGATTAATTACACAACTAATTCATTAGTTTTTTAACTAAAAAGTTAGTTTTTGGGTTTTTCGAATCAAAAATCAAAACATATTTTCCTGTAAATCAGGTAAATAAAAAAATGTTACGTTGCGAGATGCAGCGTAACATTTTTATCAACTCTATTCTCCAAATCATTTAACTTGCCTTCAACCAACGGGTATACGCCTTTTTCTTTTTACTTTCTTCGGGCATTTTTGACATGCTAAAATAAAAAGTTGTCCCTCTTCCTTCTTCAGAATCCAACCAAATCTCCCCCCCATGTTGCTCTATTATTTTTTTACAACTTGCTAACCCAATTCCCGAGCCTTTATAAGTTTGAGGATTCAATCGCTGGAACATGCCAAACACTTTTTCTTGGTATTCTCTTGAAATACCAATACCATTATCTCTTACGGAGATGATATAATCCTCATCCCTCTCTTCACTTTCTATGATGATCTTGGGTCGGTTCTCATTATATATGATGGCATTCTCCAATAGATTTTGGAAAACAAACATCAACTGGGTGCGGTTGGCTTTTATAACGGGAAGATTAAATGTATAGATTTCGGCTTCTTTATCCTTAATAGTATCATAGATATTCAACTTCACTTCATCCAACAATACATCTAGGATCACTTCTTCTTTTCTTACTTTTTCTTGTGTAAGTTGGGAATAGCTCATAATAGCATTCAATAAATCCGACATACTATTCACACTACCATTGATGAAATTAAGATATTCACGAATGTCTTCAGCAGCAAAAGGAGGTAGCCGCCGTTTGGTTAATTGGATAAAACTGCCTATGGTTCTTAATGGGCGTTTCAAATCATGAGCCATCATGGCAGACATTTCTTCCAAATCAGAATTCCTTTTACGGAGTGATTCTAATTCCTGACATAACAGTTCTTCCCGTTTCTTATTTTTTCCAATATCCCGAATTACAATTACAGATAAAACACCCCAAGATGCAAAAAACATCCCTAGGACATAAGAGTTGTTCATCCCTCCTAAAATAAGAAAGGGCATAATAAGTCCTATTACCCCAAAATATAAGACGTATTTTCTACGAGTGAATAAATTGTTCATGATAGCATTTGTTAAAGACCACAATTAGAAATCTAATCCGTGGCTATATTTACATTATGTGTTTTTTTGTTGGATACAGCCCTTTAGCTGCATTGACGACGCTAAGATAGAGCCCATATCCCTTGTTCGAGCCCTACAATCGTTGAAACGCCATATTTTGGCGTTCAACACCAAAAAGTGACATGAATACACTTTATCTTTTGTTTTCTTTTACTAAAAGGTCATAAACTTCATTTCACCGATAAGAAAATTAATTTCGCCGGTCTTACAATAGATGTCATCACGAAAAATTGATTATAGCCAACTTGACCTTTTGAAAATGTGCTTTGTTATTCCTCTCAACCATAGCTAAGGCTATGCTTTTCGAGTAATGCCTC
>JAHDDR010000152.1 GCA_020629255.1 Saprospiraceae bacterium
CTCGAATCTTCTGAGTTATGTCGGTTATCTCCCACCATCCAATAATAATTCATTTTAAATGTGTACTGAGATGCCTCTTGCCCATTGATATAGATTTTTCCATTTTTCACCTCCAAATCGTTACCCTCATATACATCAATGATACGTCTATAAAAAGGCAGGTTTCCTGTATTGATACTTACGGTTTGCCCCTTGGCAGGAATATCTATCGGCCCGAAATTATCCAAGGTCCAACCGTTGTTGATTTCCGCAGGGAATAAATTTTTCGAATCGCTGCCTGCATTATCCACAATACTCACATCTAAAACACCGGCCAAAGCACGGAATTGCTCCGCTTGCTCTTCATTAATGAACAATAATTTCTGGTTCGGAGTATTGTTGTAACGAGCATACACATCATTGGCATGTACGCCCATATCTAATAAGGTTTTTCTAGAAATATCGGATTCGGGTCTGCCATCCATGACTACTTTATACAAAAATTGCATTTTAGTCGGATTTTCCGCCGGTTTATCATTTAGGTAAACTTGTCTGTTCTTGATTTCGAATTTATCTCCAGCAACCGCCAAACATCTTTTGATATAATGATCTCTCCTATCTACGGGGCGATACACCAAATCAAATAAATTGGGGTCGTGTAATTGATCATGAGTTATTCTTCCTTGCCTTAATATATGCCCATAATCATATCGTCCTCCTGTTGCCGCTTTGAATTGATCGGTCTTATGCAAAACAACGGTATCCCCTTCTGGAAAATTGAAGACCACCGGATCGTTCGCTTTCACACCAGAAGTACTTCCCAAACGACGATGGGGCCATTCTATCCATTTCAAATACGATTCTTTTTCTGAATAAGGAATACGATTGTGCAATAAGGGTAATTGCAATGGTGTATTCGGCATTCTCATTCCATAACTCGCCTTGCTTACGAAAAGGAAATCACCCGTAAGGAGAGAGCCTTCCATAGAAGGTGTCGGAATGGTATATGCTTCTATCAAGAACATCCGGATAAAGGTGGCAGCAAAAACAGCAAAGATGATCGCCTCTGCCCATTCTCTTCCTCCTGTTTTATAAAACGGACTTTTCTTCAATTTTTCCATTTTATATTTATCCTCGGATTTTTGAACGGCTTGTAACTCTTCCTTGTATTTTTTGTATTCCGTTTCTCCAGGAAACATCCATTTTACCGCTTTTGAGAATCCTAAATAACATAAATAGAAAGGAGCAAAAGCCACTGCCAAAAAATGATCCTTGAAGCTGAATTTTCCAAAGCTGTTCGCTGTAGCTACAAACAAGGAAGCATAAATGAAAAAATTCACAATCGGTATGAATAGCAAGGCGACTCTCCAAGTAGGATATCCTACTAATTTCATCCATTCCATCTTTCCGAGTACAGGAACGAAAGCCTTCCAAGCGGGTATATCACGTTTCTTGAAAATACCGTAAAGACCTACATGTCCTATGATGATTAAAATGATAAATATGATCCATTCCATATCCTGAGTATCTAATTTTGTATGTTTTAGAAGTTGTTCCCTTTTCCAAGAAAATATCTTTTAGAGGAATTTGCCACAAAAATAATGGAATTAATGACTTTAAGATTGCTTTATCAAGGGTAATTTCGATGGAACTGGGCTAGTTTTATATGAAGGGAAAAGAAGCAGGAGATGGGGTACAGTTTACTTTCATAGAAATTTTACAAGTATTTATCGTTTATTTTGATGTTTTTATCGGTATTCATGAACTTTATTAAAGAATAAACTGTTAGTTAGTTTACATAAAAAACTAAGTTAATGAAATACAACATCAACTGGCTCTTAGAGCAAAAAGAAAAGGAAGAAAGGATCAAATATTTATTTTTCTGGGGACATACGCCGAGTAAAGATGGAAGTGTAAACGCTTCTTGCCTCAGCCAATGGTGGGAATCTTCTTTCGAAGTGGACGGCATCGAATACAAAACCGCCGAACACTGGATGATGGCGGGCAAGGCTAAATTATTTGATGAATCTTCTTTCGACAAAATTATTGAAGCAGAAAACCCGGCTTTAGCCCAAAAATTAGGGAGAAAAATCAAGAACTTTGATTCGGAAATTTGGAATCGGGAAAAATACAATATTGTAGTTCAAGGAAATATCCATAAATTTGGACAAAATGAGGAACTGGGTCTTTTCTTGGAACAGACGAATCATCGAGTTCTGGTAGAAGCGAGTCCCGTCGATAAGATATGGGGCATCGGCCTAGCAAAGAATGATGAGAGGGTTTACCATCCATCCCAATGGGAGGGTGAAAATTTATTGGGCTTCGCCCTAATGGAAGCCCGCGATGCTTTAAGAGCCTGAAATATTAACATATGAAAGAAAAAAACAACTCTCATAAAATTGTCGACGCCCTCTTGGGTGTTGCCATAGGTGATGCACTAGGCGTTCCCTTCGAATTCAGAAGCCGGGAGCAACTCAAGGAAAACCCTTGCCGGGATATGGTCGGATTTGGTTCTCACAATCAAGCCCCGGGCACGTGGTCGGATGATAGTTCCCTTACTTTTTGTTTGGCCGAATCATTGACTAAAGGTTATGATTTGAATGACATCGCCAAAAAATTCATCCTTTGGCGAAAATTGGCGTATTGGACCGCCCACGAAAATGTATTTGATATCGGAATGACGACGTCCAAATCCATATCCTCATTAGAGCATCATTTGGAAAAGGGAAGCATCAGGCAATATTTGGATCAAAAAACATCAGCCAATGAAAACACCAATGGGAATGGTTCCTTGATGCGGATCATCCCCTTGCTGTTTTATATGAAAGGGAAAACCATTCAGGAGCAATTCGAAATTATTTGGGATGTTTCTGCCTTGACCCATGGACACATCCGTGCCGCTATGTCTTGCTTGATCTATCTGAAATTATGTGAATTTATTTTGGAGGGGGAAAACCGTTTGGATGCTTATCAAAAAACAAGAATCGTTATAGAAAAATTTTGGGCGGATTCCGACTTCCACAAAATGGAGCAATATCATTTCGAACGTTGTATCCAAAATGATATCCGCCATTTGAATGAGGAAGATTTGAATTCGGGGGGATATGTCATCGATTCCCTCGAAGCGAGTATTTGGTGTTTCCTCCGATATAATTCGTATGAAAAAGCGGTTTTGGGTGCTATCAATCTAGGACATGATACGGATACGACGGGCGCTATCTCCGGCGGTTTGGCGGGCTTGTTCTATGGCACTGAGAAAATGCCTGAAAAATGGGTGGAATCTTTAGTCAAAAAAGATGCGATCATTGATTTGGGGCAACGATTGGAATCTTCTTTTTCCGCATAAAAAAAGCGGCACTCGAAGAGTGCCGCATCCATTCACATATTATCTAAAAATTCGCATATACATATTATTTGGAAGCCACAGCATTTGTGATCACCACTTCCTTGGTCTGAACATTACCTGTGGTAAAGTTCTTTACTTGGATAGTGTGGTTTCCTTCCGGTAATTCCAAACTTAGGTTTCCGATAATGTTGACCGAAACAGAAGGGAAACTGTTCATTGTTCCTTCATCTCCTAATTGGGAAATAACCATGGCGTCGTATTCTGTACCTTGAGTCCCTCCGAACAACAAACCTCTTTGCTCATCCCAAGACCATTTAGAATCTGACATTTTATTCATCAGGTTAACCAATTCTTGTCCAGAATTGAATGCACCTGTAATTTCTTTTCCTTCCAAATTCCACTCGTAAACGAAGAATTTTTTTCCTTGAACCGGAGCCAATTTGAAAACAGTGATTGATTTTTCTTCATTCGGTCTCAAATCTTCGGTTACATTTTCTCCATCCACGAACAATTCATAATTAGAGATTTCGATTTCATCCAACTCAATGATTAATTCGTTTGATGTCGCTTCTCCAATCCAATTTCTATTCAAAGCCTCATTTTTAGACTCGGCACAAGTGATGCTCACTTCTTTTGTGTTTTTCTCACCTGTTGATGTATTTACTGTTTCAACCACATACTCTCCTACTCCCAAACGGATAGAAAGACCTTCTCCTCTTGCTACATTTTGTTCTACTATATAATTACAGTTCATGAAATCTCCTTCGAAGATTTGTCCGTTCACCAATACTTTATATTGGTTGAAGTCTTCTTGGTTGATTCCCAAACAAAATTCCTCATATTGGTTACAATCATCCAACATGATAGATTCTGCAGCCTTAGCATTTGAATTCAAACTGAAGAAAAGGATAAAAGAAATAACAACTAGAATGATTCTAAAATCAATTTCTGAAGTGGAGAAAGAATGGATCGAGAATGATGCGTTAGATTTCATTATTGCTTTTGTTTTGTAATCTCTTAAAAGTATGTGTTATGTTCCTGTTTAAGTGTGTTGTTCAGACGTTTCTAAAAGCTCAACTATTATGCCAATACTCTTAATTTTGAGTTAAAAGAAAGTACATTAACATATGTAAAAAATATATAATTCTATACATAAGTAATTGACATATAGCTATTTAGTTCATAATTTTATGATTTTATGTGAAAATTTGTGACAAATATTTTATTCATATATTATTTATCTTAATGTTTAACAAACTTGAATAACCCTGCCCTTCTTAAAATAAGACCTATATTTATCCTTATATTATTATGACGATAGCAGAACTTTTCCAAAAACAATCGAAAGGACTTCGATTCATTGCCATTCTGAGCACCACCTTAGGATTGTTCTTGCTATTCACTTCCTTACAATTCTTTCTTACTTGGAAAAGTATTTCTGCTTCTGATAATGGATTCATGATCATCAATAAACCGGTGAACATACTAAGCACGCTTGGCTTCTCGGCGGGTTTTAGCGATCGTGAAATCGAGGAAATAGGAAAACTTGTTTCTGTAAAAAAAGTGGGAGCCTTTTCTTCCAATGATTTCAGGATCTCGTTGGGAAATTCGAGATTGGGATTCAGGACAGAAGCATTTTTCGAGTCGGTTCCTGATAATTTTATAGATGAGGATTACCCCGGTTGGCAGCATTATTCATCCGGTGATAAAATACCTATTCTTCTTTCTGCCGATTATCTAGCTCTTTATAATTTCGGTTTCGCTCCATCGCAGGGATTGCCACAATTTACTCCAGCTACTATCGGAATGGTGAATCTGGATATTGATATTTTTGGCAACAATGGAAATCGGGGACGATACAAAGCATACATCGCCGGATTCAGCAAAAAATTGAATTCTATTATTGTTCCAGAATCTTTTATGAAATATGCCAACTCGAAATATGGTTCGGGTACACAAAAACTTCCTTCGAGATTAATTCTTGAAATTGATCCCAACCAAGCGATAGCGCTCAACAAATACAATCAAAAAAAAGGGTATGAATCCAATACACCGAAAGTCATTGGAGAAAAAATGTCGTTGTTGGTCAATCGTACTATTTTCCTAATTGCGGGCATTGGCATTTTGGTATTATTATTATCCATTCTTATTTTATACCTGTCCTATAAAATCATCATAGAAGAAAATACGCCTACTATTAAAATATTATATGCTATCGGATATTCACCTAACAGTCTTATCCGATATTTTACAAAGCACGGTTTTATTTTATTTTCTATGGCTACTATAATAGCCCTCGTTTTTACTCAAACCATCCATTATTTTGTTGCCCAACAAATCCGTCAGATGGGTTTTGATACTTCTTTATGGTTGCATCCCATAACTTTACTTTTTGCTTTTTTACTTTTATTCATTTTATTAATGATGGGAAAAATGAATATCAAAAAAACCATGAATCGCAAATATGAATAAGAAGAAAGATCCCATGATAGTGCGATATGACACACAGATGAAACAGAAAGACAAAAGACCTTTATGGATATTCTTGGGGATCCTTGCGATTATTATTAAGGTCGTAACAGAAATGAACCCTTATGCTGTGGAGGGGATCTATTCCAATACTATTTTCAAGGGTATCCGATTTATTTTGGATAATACGATTGGCCGATTGGGTTTCGCTTTTATTTTTATTGCCGTTCCTTTTATGCTTTTCAAAATATTCATGGTGTATATGAAGAGCCTCCGTCCGGATAGAAGTTGCTTGGGAAGGGTCTTCAATTTTTTATATAGCACATTCGCTTCGGTAATGTGGATTATTTTCTGGTTCACTTTTTTATGGGGTCTGAATTATAATCGCCCTTCTGTAAAAGACAGTTTAGATTTAAACCATAATAATGTAGAAGTATCATCCGACTATTTAAAACAAGAACTTATTTTTAGGGATAGCATTCTTGAAAATATCCGAGCAAAAATTGTCCGAGCCCAAGAAAGCATAACAGAAAAAAACCTACCTGATAATTTGGAAGATCTCGTAAGAAAAGATCTCATGAATGCCATGAGGGAGCTAGGATATGATATTAGCGGTAATGTTAGAATCAGGCAATTGCCTAAAGGATCGTTGTTACGCATCGGTACGGCGGGTTTTTATTTTCCATTTACCGGAGAAGGACACATAGACAAAGCGTTACATCCTTTACAGAAGCCCTTTACGATGGTTCACGAATTAGCTCATGGCTATGGCATCGGTGATGAAGGTGAATGCAATTTTCTGGCATACGTGGCTTGTAGGAATAGTTCTGATCCCATTATACGATATTCCGGTCTGCTTTCTTTTTGGCGTTATTTGGCTATCGATTATAAAAAAAATCGTTCTCGTATTGAGGATTATTCCAATTATAGAAAAAATCTCCCTCAAGGAATCCTCACTGATTTGAACGAAATTAATGAGAACCTCGCCAAGTATCCGGACATCTTCCCGACCCTTCGGGATAACACGTATGATGCCTATCTCAAAGCCCAGGGAGTGGATGAAGGAATGGATAGTTATGGTACCGTTGTGGCGCTTGTTTTGGCTTGGGAAAATAAGAATCGATAAAAATTTGCTTCTGCCATTGGTAAACTCCCATTTTGATTTATTCATGATTTTATTTATATTTGGCTGAGAGAGATAGATGAATAGGTTGTTTTTCAACCTAAACGCACATACACCAACAAATAACATACACTCATGATTAATGCAAATGGAGTGAAGAGTTTGCCGTTGAAAAATGCCCCCGATCACGTATTGTTGGACGGAGAGGTGTACGAGTATTTCAACCGGCATGACTACTTCTCAAAAATCAAATTACTAGAAAACCTTAGAAAACATTCCACCGGTTGTGTTGTATTTCAAAAATCCATAAAAGAGGAAAAAGGAAAATACAAAACAAAAACCTATTATCTACACAAACTTGTCGCCGAAACTTTCTTATCGGATTTCAAAACAGGTAACAAAACTTTAGTCGGAACCAAGAACAATAACAAATTGGATTGTCGGAAAGACAATTTGATTTGGCGTTCCCGTGCCCGAGCCAGTCGACAAAGAAAAACGACGAGCAAGACGGGTTTTACCGGTGTGTACCGAGAGAACCAACGGTATAGGGCGGTTATTTCCCACAAGGGGAAATCCATGCATTTGGGTATGTTCGATACGGCTCGGGAAGCTGCCGAAATCTATAACCGAAAATCTTGGGAATTGTACGGTCATGAAGGGAAACAGAATAAGTTTTATTGATTAGATTACCTTGATTTAAAGTACATTTGCTTTCTACCAATAATTCTGTAAGAAAGACAAATGCGTATTGTTGATATTCACCATTATTTTTTAACGTCTTTGGAACAAAGTCATGTACCAAAGGTAGCTCGCCATATCGCTAAAATATTAATGATCGATTTGTATGGCATCAACAATATTGAAAGAGAGGATAATTTAGATGTCTCCCTATCGGAATTGGATAAATTTATTCAAAGATTAAATGCCGGCGAACCGATACAGTATGTAACGGGTAAATCTTTTTTTTATGAGTATGAATTCTTTGTAGATAAACATGTTTTGATTCCCCGGCCGGAAACGGAAGAATTGGTTCATTTGATTTTACAAGAAAAAAATAATTTCGTTTCGCCTTCGATTTTGGACATCGGTACCGGGTCGGGATGCATTCCCATTACTCTTAAAAAGAAATGGGAAAATAGCACAATACATGCAACAGACGTTAGCCAAGGAGCATTAGAGGTCGCTAAAAAAAATGCAACATCATTAGGAACAGACATTCATTTTTATTTGAATAATATTTTAGATGAAAATACTTGGAATGAATTACCCTCTTTCGAAATAATTGTAAGCAATCCGCCCTATATTATTGAAAGTGAAAAAAAGGTCATGCCTAGACATGTTTTGGATTGGGAACCCCATCTCGCTTTATTTTCTGATGATTCCGCTCTTACTTTTTATGATGTCATTTCTGATTTTGCAAAAATTCATCTAAAAGAAAATGGTTTGCTTTTCTTCGAACTGAATGAATTCCATGCCGATGATATTGAACATCTTCTTATAAAAAAAGGATTTAAAAATGTGAGTATTTTGGAAGATATGCAGGGAAAGAAAAGACTGCTCCGAGCAGAGAATTATACTAATCCATATTCAAAATCTGCATTTAATTGAGTGTCTTTTTTCCTTATACTCCGTTGTTTTTGTCAGCGATAGCGAAGGCTATCCCTTCAAAAAACGCCTCGTCTTAGAAAAAAACACTAGAAAATTATAATATAGATTCTAAACATGGATTAGTATTAATCAGCCGCCTGCTTTTTTGGTTTGGGAGTATCCTTCACCTAATAATAAATCGACCACTTTATCTCTGTGGTTTCCTTGGATCAGGATTTCGCCATCTTTGACCGATCCCCCCACCCCGCATTTGGATTTGAGGAATTTCCCCAAATCTTTCAAATCATCACCATCTCCCACAAATCCTGTAATAAGCGTTACTTCTTTGCCTTTTCTCTTTTTGCGATCGATGAAGACCCTCAACTTTTGTTGTTGAGGGGCTAAGGTTTCTTCTTCTTGATCCTCATCATACCCCGTAAATTCGAAATCGGGATCGGTAGAAAAGAAAAACCCTTTATTGTTTTTTTTATTCTTCTTAGACAAAACTCTAATGGTTTATTTTTTCTTCGCTGTTGCTTTCTTCGTCGTAGCCTTTTTCTTCGTCGCTTTTTTCTTTTTGGCGAAAGCGTCCGGCATTTCTGCTTCGATATATTTTTTCACATCCTCCAAAGTAAGCTCTTTGGCTTCGTCGGAAGTCATTCTTTTATTATCCTCGTTTTTAGGTAATTTGATCGACTTCTTTTTGAATCGGATAAACGGCCCCCAACGACCATTTTCCACAGCAATTTTTTCTTCGGGCCATTGGTGGATATATCGATTGGCTTCTTTTTCTTTTTTGGCTTCGATTAATTTGATCATTTCTTCTTTGGAAAGATTTTCCGGATCGAACCTTCTAGGAATATTAATGAACATTCCGTTCCATTTGATGAAAGGCCCGAAACGTCCTTTCCCTTTGGTTACATCCAAACCTTGATAAGTCATCACCGGTGCATCTGCCTTCCTCTTTTCAGCGATTAATTCCAAGGCTCGTTCTAGAGAAACGGACAAGGGGTCTTCACCTTTCGGAATGGAAATGAAAGCATTATTATGTTTCACATAAGGACCAAAACGCCCCAATCCTACACTGACTTCCAAATCTTCGAATTTACCCAAAGTCTTAGGCAATTGGAATAGGTCTTTCACTTCTTCCAATGTTACTGTACCCATAGATTGCCCAGCCTTCAAGTTGGCATATTTTGGTTTTTCACCTTCTTCCAATTCATCTTGAGCTCCAATCTGAACGACCGGTCCGAAACGGGACATCCGAACCAAAATTGTCCTACCAGTTTCTTTGTCCTTACCCAAGATACGTTCTCCAGTGGCTCTTTCGGCATTTTCTTCTGTGTCTTTAACCGTTGCATGGAATGGATTGTAAAAATCGGTCAGCATTTCCACCCAATTTTCGGAACCGCTTGCAATTTCATCGAATTGTTTTTCGATATCTGCGGTAAAGGAATAAGTCATTACATTTTCGAAATGCTCATCCAAGAAGTCACAAACCAGCATTCCCATATCTGTTGGGAATAATTTGTTTTTAGCAACGCCTGTATTTTCAGATTTCGTTGACTCTTTTATTTCTCCATTTATAATGGCCAGCTCTTTATATTCTCTAGGCGTACCTTCGGTACTTTTCTTTTCTACATACCCTCTTGAGACTTCCGTAATACGGCTAATCGTGGGTGCATAGGTAGAAGGACGTCCAATACCCAATTCTTCCATTTTCTTCACCAAAGCCGCTTCAGAGTATCTGGCAGGAGGTCTTGAGAATCTTTCCCTTCCCGACATATCCTTCATTTCTAGAATTTGTCCGATGGACAATGGGGGCAACATGCCGGATACATCTTCTTCCTCATCATCATCCTTGGATTCGATGTAGACTTTCAAGAATCCATCGAATTTCAAAACTTCTCCGGTGGCGACCAATCTTTGCCCCTGAGCTTTTGAAATATCTATATCTACAGTTGTTTTTTCCAACCGAGCTTCAGCCATTTGACTGGCGATGGTTCTTTTCCAAATCAATTCGTACAAACGCACCAAATCCCTATCTCCTGTTACGGAGTGGTTATTTATATAGGTAGGCCGGATGGCTTCGTGGGCTTCTTGTGCTTGCTTGGATTTGCTTTTATATCTTCTTGTATGGAGATATTCATCTCCAAATTGACTTTCAATTTCATTGGCGATGGCATCCAGAGCCGTCTCACTCAAACTCGTAGAATCGGTTCTCATGTATGTGATGTTACCTGCCTCGTATAATTTCTGAGCGGCAATCATCGTCCGTTTAACGGAAAAGCCTAATTTCCTACTTGCTTCTTGTTGAAGTGTTGAGGTGGTAAAAGGAGCCGTCGGTTTTCTTTTCAAAGGCTTCTTTCTGATATCTTGGATGGTAAAATCAGAATCGATGCATTTTTCCAAGAAAGATTTGGCATCCGATACTTGATCGAATTGTCCGGGCATTTCTGCTTTTAGGATGGCATTTCGACCGTTCTTATCTTTTACATTAAAATGTGCTACGACCTTATAAAAGGATGTGGGTTTAAAATCCAGTATTTGTCTTTCTCTTTCTACCAACAATTTCACAGCCACCGACTGCACCCGACCAGCAGAAAGTTTTCCTTTCACTTTTTTCCAAAGAAGACCCGACAATTCAAATCCGACCAAACGATCCAAGATTCGACGGGCTTGTTGGGCATCTACCACTTTCATATCCACCGTACGGGGTTGGGTGATGGCTTTTTGGATGGCGGGTTTAGTAATTTCCCGAAAAACGATTCGTTTTGTGCTATCCTGATCCAGTCCTAATACTTCGCATAAATGCCAAGAAATAGCTTCTCCTTCTCGGTCTTCATCCGTCGCCAACCAAACTT
>JAHDDR010000153.1 GCA_020629255.1 Saprospiraceae bacterium
AACTGCTAACTGCTAACTGCTAACTGCTAACTGCTAACTGCTAACTGCTAACTGTACTAATATGATTTACGAATTCAAGGGATTCCGACCCGTAGTACATGAGTCGTCTTATGTACATCCGTTGGCGGCGGTTACCGGAAATGTAATTATTGGCAAGGATGTATATATTGGTCCGAGTGCTGCCATTCGTGGAGATTGGGGGGGCATCATTATTGAAGATGGTTGTAATGTGCAGGAGAATTGTACTATACACATGTTCCCGGGTATTACAATGACTTTGAAGGAATCGGCACATATTGGTCATGGTGCGATAATACATGGTGCGAATATTGGGAAAAATGTTTTGGTTGGTATGAATGCTGTCGTGATGGATGATGCGGAAATTGGTGATGAAAGTATTATTGGTGCTTTGTGTTTTGTGAAAGCAAAATCAAAAATTCCACCCCGAAGTTTGGTGGTGGGTAATCCAGGGAAAATCATCAAAGAAGTATCGGATGAAATGCTAGCTTGGAAAACAAAAGGCACACAACTGTATCAAACACTTCCCGAAGACATGTACCATACGTTGAAAGAGTGCGAACCGCTTCGAGAATTACCCAAAAATAGACCCATCCAAGATTCTTTGTTTGAAACATGGGAGAAGATAAAGAACAAAGGAAAATAATTATTTATTATTTAGAAAAAAATCCAAATCTTGTAAAGGATTTTTTTTGAAATATTTTTTTTCTTCATGGATGTCAAAAGCGATATTGTAAATGTTTTTGGCTTTTTCAATATCCATTTGTTTTGGATTAGTGTAGGTATTAACCCTATCTTTTTTCCATTGTTGAATTCGATTCGCTGCCAATATTCTAATCTTTTTATTTTCGGAAATACTTCCTTTTATTAAATCGGATATAATTTTGTAACCGCCTATTTTTCCGAATAATTTTAATACATCCAATTGTAATTTTTCATCATCAGATTCATAGAATATTTTTCGGGATTTTGAAATTACTTCTGGGGTAGGGTAGTGCTTTAAAAAATCAAGAACCTTATTCCGGATTCCCACTCTTTCTGTATCTAAATTTTGAAGTGCGAAATGGTAGGCTTTGTCTCTGTCTAATTTTGAGAGAACATAAAAAGCGGTTTTAATGACTCGAATAGAAGAGTGTTCTAAAAAAGAAGCTATTTTTTCAGTATGTTCTTTGGCATTCATTTCTCTGAGCCCCAAAAGCGAACCAATAATTTGTTTGTTGTTTTCTAAATTTTCCAAATATATTTCTTCAAAATTTAAATTCGAATTTTTTAAATAATATTTGGCAAACTGCCTTACGGTTCCAGAAGTATCAGCAATAAAAGAAGGCAGGATTTTTGAAAATTCCGTATCATTTTTGTTGAACGAATCGAGTGTAGCCATTCTTATTTTTCCAGATTTATCTTCTAATAAGGATTTATTTTGTGTGGCAGAGAGTAAGTCGAAATGATTTAAACATAAAATTCGAATTAAAAAATGCTTGTCGGATAAAAATAATTCAAAATCCCTTTTTTCAAAGTTTTTTTCAGAAATGTTTTGAGCTAAAATTCTCCGTTCTTTTTCTGGGTGTTTCTTGAATTTTTTTGAAATTTCTTCTTTTTGATCATGTATTAAAAAATGAAGAATGTCATTTTTAATTTGAGATAAATCCGTTCTGTGAATGTCGTCAAATTGGGTAATGATAGACAAATTTATAACAAGGTTATCGACGAATTCTTTCCTTATGAATTGAGTATTGAAAATGTGGATGGCTTTGCTTCGAACAACTTTTACCCAATCCGATAATCGAAATAAAATAAAAGGAATCGATTCACCATGATTCAGTTTGCCCAATTCTATAACTGCTTTTTCTCTTACATATCCATTCCGGTTTAAAGAAGCAATTTGCATGATCCACCTATATTCTTTTTTATCGAATTTTTCTTCATACCATTTGAATTTTTCAATATGAATAGGGCTATGTTTTAAACTAGAATATAAAATATTTTTATTCTTTAATTGAAGAGAAAGGGTGTGGATAGTTGTAATGGCCGCCGTTCTAATTTCCTTTGAATGATATAAAAGTAATGGAATTAATTCTTCGATGACACTAGGGGTGCCGATGATGGAAAGCTCCTGAAGAGAATGAATTATATCTTTATTGTTTAAGCCAGATTTCCATTCAGGTTTTCTGGTGATTTCTAGGTGTTCCCAAATTTCCATTTTAGAGTTGTTTTATTGAATTGTTATTTTTTTAGAAACCAGTTTGTATTCATTATCAAATACATTTAAAAAATAATTTCCAGAAACTAAATGGGAAACATCAATACTAAAATCATGACTGAATGTTCCATTTGAAATTATTTTTCCTTGCAAATCGGTAATAGAATAATTGAATGTATTTAAGTTTGTATTATTTGATTTTACAAAGATTTTATCCTTGCTTGGATTAGGATAAAATTCATATTCAGTTTTATTATTCACATCCAAAATATGGGTCGTGTTTTCTATTTCAAATAAAGGAATAAATTCTTCCATTTTATTTTGTATGTCAGAATAATTTCCTTGCCCATTGGTTAGGATAATTAAACCAGTTTTATCCACAGGGTAATAATTAAGTTGGGTTCTCACGCCATTCATGAAACCACCATGGCTCCAGAAATTTCCATTTTGATCACCATACCAAGTATCTTGTCCCCACCATCCAAAACCGTTCTCCATATTTTGAGGTAACATAATGTTGAAAGTAGAAGTTCCAATTAATTCATTTCCATTAAATATTCCATTTTGGGTAATCGCAATTAAAAAATTAGATAATTCCAAAATATTCGACTTCATCATAGCAGCGGGGTATTCGGGAACACTAAAAAAACCATAGGGTTCTAAAAAAGAATTATAAGGCATCGCCATGTCTGCACTATCTACTTCAGAATAAAACCATCCACTGCCGGGCATTTCTAAAGGCAAAAAAATATGATCCCGACAATATTCATTAAAAGGTTGGTTGCTTATTTTTTCTACTATATATCCGAGTAAAGTAAATCCGGCGTTGCTATACCAGTATGATGCATTACCGGGAGAGGCATTGCTGTTCCAATTCGAAGCGGTATATAAATTCCCGTCTTCTATAAAATATTGGGTGCAAAATTCTTCTAGACTGAAAATAGGATCGCCTAAATCATCCCATAATTGTAAATCGGATTCGCTGTCTCGTAAACTGGATTGGTGCAATAATAATTGTCGGGTGGTAATTGGAATATTTGGATAATTCGGATTGGCAATATTTACCGGTAAATATGTGTTGATGTCTTCGTCGATATCGAGTAGACCGTTTTCCCATAATTGGGCACATGCTAAGGATGTAATTAATTTAGATATGGAAGCCAATGTGAATTTTGTCTGTGCGGTTACTTCTGTATTGGAAGCTAAATTCGCAAAGCCATAATTGCCTTGCCAGACTATTTGTCCTTCTTTGATTATACTACCCGAAAAACCCGGAATATTATGTTGCGACATTTCATTTTGTATGAAATTATCTAGTATTTGAGATAGGGAATCATTAGTCATTTGTGCGGTTAATTTAATAGATAAAAGTAAGTATAATATAACCGGAATATAAAAGCGCATGTTGTTATTATTTAGTGGATGAGATATTAGGGATGACGAATGAATAAGTGTCTGTTTTGGGTTGCTTTTTTGCACTTGTATTTCATCAGAAATCCTCAACAATGCCCTGCATTGCCTGCGTTTTCTTCTTCATCCAATCACAAAATAATCTAGCCTAAAACCAGACAGTTATTTATCCCTCATCCCTTAATATATGAATTTTTGTTGAATTGTTTTAATCTTTTCGTCCCAAATAAGTAGAAAATAATTCAGCTACTTCTTGATTGTATTTTTTTGTTGGATGAACATCTCCTTTGATGTAATATTCCGCATGGTTTTCATTTGTGATTTTCATAGAATTCTTTCCTTCAATAAAAGGTATTTTATTTTCAGATAAATATGAAATTAAATCGCTGTAATTCGAGTCTTCTGTACTATAAAAGGGATCGATGAAAATGATGAAATCAATATTTTTAGTTTTTAAACCATTGTGCATTTTTTTGATGATTAAAAAAACACGTTCAATGTCATGGGGTTTTAGGTTGAGTTGTAAAGGCTCTATTTTTGATTTGTATATATTCGAGTTTTTCCAAATAATATTTAATTTTTTTAATAGAGGATTTCTTTTTTGGAATTTTAGATTCGAGCTGAAGCTTCCTTTGTAAATCAATGAATCTCCTTGGATTTCGTAGAATGGACCATGTTCATCCCAAGGAGCATAACCTGCGGCTCTTTTAAAGTGGTCGGGGATGAAAGAATAAAAGGCAACTCCTTTTTTATGGATCGGGTGTTTTTTTATAATTTCAGACTGAATTGTAGCAAGAGATTGGTGCGGACCATATCCATGTAAACCATAATTAAATGTATTGTAATTAATCTTATTTTTTTGATGGAAAAGATAAGGGAGTGTTTCTTCGTCATTTAAGCATTCACCGAACGTAAAAGAACAACCTAAAAAATAAATGGGAATCCGACTCGTATCCGTTTCTAAATTTCCAACAACCCTCTTTCCGTTTCTAATGGAATAATTAACATGAATGCTTGTGTCACCATTTACAATTTTGATATAATCGGCATTAAAATTTTTACCCTTTTGACTGTATCCTAAAATATCATCCTTTATGGGTTTGTGAGTTGTGAAATAAGAACCTATGTACTCTACGTTGGGTGTGATGAAAGCCAAGTAAGATTCATAAATCAAGAGGGCGATAAAAAGAGCAGAAGCATTAAAAAAATTATTTTTTAATGCTTCTTTCTTTATTTTTATACCCAATAAAATCAAAAATAAAATAATGGAAATCAAACCCAAAATAAATCCATAATGGATAATGATATATTCGATTGACCCCATAGAATAAAACGAGTGGTTAGGTTTGTATCACACCCGGGTTGAATTTTGCTACAGGAGCATTGTTGGCGGCTTCGATACCCATAGAAATCACCTGTCTGGTTTCTAATGGATCGATGATGCCATCTGTCCACAATCGAGCGGCCGCATAGTAAGGTGTGGTTTGTTCATCATATCTCCCCTTGATTTTATTATACAATTCCTTCGTTTCTTCCTCTGTGGGCTCTTGTCCTTTTGCTTTGAGAGAAGATGTCTGAATTTGAAGTAAAACCTTTGCCGCTTGAGCTCCACCCATCACGGCTAATTTTGCCGTAGGCCAAGCATAAATTAGTCTTGGATCATATGCTTTTCCACACATGGCATAATTTCCGGCACCATAAGAATTTCCCATAACGATAGAAAATTTAGGAACAGTCGAATTAGAAACGGCATTTACCATTTTAGCTCCATCCTTAATAATGCCTCCATGTTCCGAACGAGTACCCACCATGAAACCAGTAACATCATGTAAGAAAACCAAAGGAATTTTCTTTTGGTTGCAATTCATGATAAAACGAGCTGCCTTGTCTGCCGAATCAGAATAAATAACGCCACCGAATTGCATTTCGCCTTTGGCACTTTTTACTACTTGCCGATGATTTGCCACAATTCCTACGGCCCAACCATCAATTCGTGCATAACAACAGATAATGGTTTTTCCGTAACCCTTTTTATATTCTGTCACTTTGGAATCATCCACCAACCTTTTGATGATGTCCATTGTGTCGTAGGGTTTGGTTCTGTCTTCGGGGAAGAGCCTGTATATATCATCCGGGTCTAATTTGGGGGGCTGGGGTGTTTCTCTACTGAAACCTGCATTTTCGAAGGTTCCCATTTTATCCACCAAATCCTTAATAGTATCCAGGCAAGTCGGGTCGTCGGGCATTTTATAATCGGTAACGCCCGATATTTCCGATTGCGTAGCAGCTCCACCAAGCGTTTCCTTATCTACTTTTTCACCGATGGCGGCTCGAACCAAATATGGACCAGCCAAAAAGATGGAGCCGGTTCCATCTACAATCAAAGCCTCATCCGACATGATGGGGAGATAGGCTCCTCCCGCAACACAACTCCCCATAATGGCCGCAATTTGAGGAATGCCTCGGCTCGACATGATGGCATTATTCCTGAAAATCCGACCAAAATGTTCCTTATCGGGAAAAATTTCATCTTGCATAGGCAAGAAAACACCCGCACTATCCACTAAATAGATAATCGGCAAATTGTTTTCCATGCTGATTTCCTGAGCTCTCAGGTTTTTCTTTCCTGTAATTGGAAACCAAGCACCCGCTTTTACGGTGGCATCGTTGGCGACAATCATACACTGTCTTCCTCGTACATATCCGATGCCTGCCACAACGCCTCCACTTGGACAACCTCCGTATTCCTCATACATGCCATATCCCGCCAAAGAACCGACTTCTAAGAATTTAGAGCCATCATCAATTAGGTAACGGATACGTTCTCTGGCAGTCATTTTGCCTTTGGAGTGGAGTTTTTCTATCTTCTTCTTACCTCCACCCAAATGTATCTTTTCTAGGGTGCGATGCAATTTGGAAACGGAGAGTTTCATTGCATCTTCATTGATATTCTTCTCCAGTTCTGCTTTGTCTATTGCCATGGCTTATTATAGATTCAGATTTTGATTCTGCGAAAATAATAAATTGAAGGGATTTCGGCTTTCAGAATGATGAATGAATGTTAAAGTATATTGGAAAAGGATAAATGTCCCAATGCTGATAAGGAGGGGAAGGCATGAAGGAGAGGTTTTCAAAATGTTGATATATAGTTTGTTATGTTGTTGGTGGGTGACGAAGGCTCATATTGTCAACTTAAATCTTTTCTTGATGATGGTATGGTTTTTGAATGGTAATGGCGTGCCAAAGGGCTATTTTTTTGTAGGAAGATACATGATATCCAAAGGGAATAATCATTAAAAATATTATAGACAGCAATAATAAGTGTTAGAAACTTGTTTGTAATAAAAATCAGCCCAATGTTTGATATTATAAAAAATCTTTCTATAATTGAATCAAATTAAAGGCAATTCCCCCTCAAAACGGCTAAGACCAACCAATCTTAATTTTATAAATTGTAAAACCGCCAGTATGAAAAAAAGAGCAGAAGTTTCTATGGGAAGAAGGTTTGATTCGGGTTCATTCTTAAAAGTCTTGATGCCCAAGATTGCAAAGAAATCTAAAAAATCTGAATCGAAACAGCGGTCCATGGCTCCTAATTTGGCGGGTGGAAATAGGACGCAGAGATAAGAACCTCGTTATATTATCCGACCGGAATTCGGCTCATAGTCTTATGGATTATGAGCCGATTTTTATGATATGCTCCAAATATTCTTGCTCCAAAGCTTCTCTATTTACCGGAACGACACCCAAATTGCCACAAACTTGCCCTCCGGCCATATTGGCTAATGTACCGATAGTTTCCAAGGGGAGTTCCGAAGCCATGCCCAAGGCTGCAATGCTGAGTACGGTATCACCGGCACCACAAACATCTATGATGTCTTTCTTGGATACGGGGTAAATTTCCGAGTTGTGTTCATCGGATAGGAAAATACCATGCTCGGATAGAGTGATCATGGATATTCGATGATGTAATTTCTCTGCCAGATAGTTGGATGCTTTTGTAAGGTCGGGAAGGGTAGGGGAAACCGGAAAAGGAACTTGTGCCCTGGTTTCCTTAAGGTTCGGTTTGAATAAATCGACTCCTTGATATGCATAAAAGTTGTTGATTTTCGGGTCGACGATTGTAGGGATTCGATGTTTTTTTCCGAGTCGGATGATTTCTTTTATCAATTGAGGTACAAGGACACCTTTATTATAATCTTGAAAGATGATGGCATCCGGCGTTTGGTTACGGATTTGTTTTTGGATGGATGCCAATAATTGGGATTGGATTTCTGAAGGAATATCTTTCGTGCTTTCCTCATCTATCCGCAACATTTGTTGGGAGGAGGATAAGACCCTTGTTTTGACGGTTGTTGGCCGGTCCGGTTCTTGGAATATACCCGAAGTATCCATGCCTTCCTTCATTATTAATTCTAAGAATTTTACGGCATCCGGATCCGAACCCACTACCCCTAATAAATGCGGGATAGCTCCCAAAGCTTTAATGTTCAGGGCAACATTCGAGGCTCCTCCTAAACGGTCATTTCTTTGGGTGAGATTAAGGATCGGAACAGGGGCTTCGGGCGAAATCCGTTCTACGTTACCATATATATAGCGATCCATCATCAAATCACCAATGATGAGGATATGGAGGTTTTCCCAATCTCTAAATCGAAATCCTGACATAAGGATATAAAGTTACAAAAAAATAGAGGTTACAGGAAGTAAGCTCTACCTAAACTAGGGCAAAGATATTTTAGGTATGCTTGTCATTTTGTGTGAAGTTTCATCAAGGAGATCATAAATTTTAAATTTATCTAAAAAGGAAACTTAATTTCCTTAATTTTGTTCCGATTTATAGAGATTTTTTATAACTAGAAAATATTGTCCTTTTTATTATGGCAATAATGATAACAGATGAATGCATAAATTGCGGGGCTTGCGAACCTGAATGTCCGAATAATGCAATTTATGAAGGAGGTGTGGAATGGGCTATCGCCGATGGTACGAATGTAAAAGGTACTTACATACTCGAAACTGGTAAAGAGGTCGATGTAGATGCGCAGTTGTCTCCGGTAGAAGAAGATTATTATTTTATCGTTCCGGATAAATGTACGGAATGTAAAGGTTTTCATGAAGAACCACAATGTGCGGCTGTTTGTCCGGTTGATTGTTGCGTTCCCGATCCGGAAAGAGAGGAAACGGATGAGGTTCTACTCGGTCGAAAAGATAAATTGCATATTTGATGCAATTGCATACCATACATACGGGATTTTTCAAATTGGATGGCGGAGCCATGTTTGGTGTCGTTCCAAAATCCATGTGGAGAAAACTCAATCCGCCGGATGAAAATAATATGTGTACCTGGGCCATGCGTTGCCTGTTAATTCAGGATGGTGACCGAAATATTTTGATAGATACCGGAATAGGAGAAAAGCAAGATGCGAAATTCCGTTCTCATTTTTATCCGCATGGGAAGGAGAGCCTTTTGGGTTCCTTACAAGAAAAAGGAATCCGACCGGAAGACATAACAGATGTGATTCTGAGCCATTTGCATTTTGACCATGTAGGCGGAGCGGTTTCCCTTGATGAGGAAGGAAATGCTGTTCCTACTTTTCCCAATGCTATTTATTGGTCGAACGAAAGGCATTGGAATTGGGCGATGAATCCCAATCCGAGGGAAAGGGCTTCTTTTTTGAAAGAGAATTTTGTACCGCTTCAAGAGGCAGGGGTACTTCGTTTCATTGATTTTAATGATGAGGGTATCGGAGGTTTATATTCTATGGAATTGCGGATGGTTCATGGCCATACAGATGCGATGATGATGGTTGTTATCCCAACTTCCGAACGGAAAGTGGTTTTTTGTGCCGATCTTATGCCTTCTGTGCATCATATTGGGTTACCCTATGTAATGAGTTATGATATCCGTCCTTTGGTTACTCTGGAGGAAAAGGCGAAATTTTTGAATGAAGCTTTAGAAAAAGATTGGACCTTATTTTTTGAACACGATCCTGTAAATGAAACCTGCAAATTAATGAAAAATAAAAAGGGACGGATCGTTTATGCCGAGCCATCCCCTTTATAATTTTTTGATTTGAGTTAGTTGTCTTCAGCCATGATATCTAAATAAATTCTTCTAGCAAGTATCAAACAAACAGAAAGAAAACCTCCGATGAACCCTCCTATAATTATAGCCATAAGCATACTGGGTTCCTCAGGTTCGATAGGGTAGAGAGGGGCATCAAGAGGTTGTAGGATAGGAGTTAGGCTCAATAAGGAAAATTCGGAAAGCTCCTTGTTTTTGACAACCTCCCCATATTGAGCCAACAAGATTTTAATATCCTTTTCCAGTCTCAGACTCTCCAACTTAGAGGTAGTTAGGACAAGTCTTCGGCCTTGATCCATTTCTTGAGCCAAGGCATATTCTTTACCGGCCAATAGTCCGGCAATAGAATCCATCTTATTTTCTATAATAGAATAAGTCTTATAACTTTTCTCTATAGCTTGACTGACATAATATTCATCAATTTCTTCATAAAGGGCTAATAAGAATTCGATGGATAAAGATTCTGACAGTGAGGTCAAATTCATTTTGAATATGTTGGAAAGCTCATCTACTGATACAGAGTATATCCCTTCTGAATCTTCTGAGCCTACTAAATAGGAATGAAGTTTTAGAATGGCTCCATTTTCCAAAGCATCAAAACGGGTAAAAGAATCTTTTTCGAAGAAAAATAATTCGGTTTCTTCTTCATCTCGATAGATATTTAAATCCTCATCTACCCTTAAAATGTGATTGGCGAAATAATCTTCTTTACCATCTAGTATGGTTTTTTTTAATAAGACAGCTTTTATAATCTTTCTAGATTTCATGATTTGTAGCATCTTGTCTGTGCTACTGCCTCCTCCTCCTCCAAATCCAAATGAACTTAAAACTCCAGTTACTGCCCCTATGGGGTTTGGACTTTCTTCATTGAGCATGAATGTCATCGACGAAGTATAAGTGATTGGGACTTTAGATTCTTGATAAACCATTAAACCAACAAAAAGTCCTACAAATAAAAGTACCAACCACCAATATCGGAGTACTTCAAAAAAGTATTTCTTAACAAGAAGGATAAGTTCTTTCAAACTTATCTCATCTGCTCCTATATTATTATCAGCCATTGCTCTATTGGATTTGTTGGATTAAGATAACTAAAGTAAGAATAGCTGTTGCTTGTGCTACAGTATTGGATATGACTTCTCCCCAATCTACTTTCTCTCTTTCTTTTTCTTCTTCTGTTTTTACTACTCGATCTACAATAATAACTGCTCCTTTTTGAACTTCTGGGTATTTTTTAAAGAAGCCGTAATCTTTTGTTTTTTCTAGAGCTCCTCCGGGTTGTTTAACCTTTATCAATTTTAACTTGGCACCATTATCCCTATCAATTCCCCCGGCATATTTATCAATATAATATTTAGCTGTTTTCCCTTTAATATAAGGAACATTGATTTTATTGCCACTTAATTCCAAACCTGCCACTGATTCTTCCGCATTCGTCCATCCTTGGATGGAAACCACATTCACTTCCTTAGGCACGGTGATTACATCCCCATTTTTTAGGATATAATTAGAAGGAGAGGTATTGTTTTTCGTGATATCAACTTGATCAACTACCAAATATCCCAAACCTCCTTCTTCTCTAAAAAGTGTGACACCTTC
>JAHDDR010000154.1 GCA_020629255.1 Saprospiraceae bacterium
AATGAAATAGGCAAATTGAAAACATTTAATATTATTAAAATGGATTAGTTCCATCTATTTTTTTCAAGGAAGCCCTCATAAAAAAGGGCTTTCTTGAAAAATTTAAGAGCGAGATTCATCTTTTCTCTCCTTTCTTAAATTTAGTTGAAAATACACTTATTCATTCTACTATTTTTTAGCATCCACCCGATACATTTTCATCATCCCTTTATTTTTCACATGGAATTCCCCTCGGTAAAAACATTCGAAATCCTTTTTAATCAATTCGTAGGTAACTTCTGAAACATTAACGGTATTTATTTCTGCACCCGATTCCATACGGCTTGCTACATTCACAGCATTACCCCAAATATCGTAAGCGAATTTATTTTTACCTACTACTCCGGCCACAACGGTACCTGTATGTATCCCAACCCTTGTTCCCCAATAATCTTTATTTTCTTTTTCTTTTTGTGCTAATCTTTTTTTCATAAAATCATTCATTTCCATTGCAGCTTTCACCACATCAGAAGGCGGAACAGAACGAGGTATCGGAACACCTCCGGCACACATGTAGGAATCACCAATGGTTTTTATTTTTTCCATTCCATATTTTTCAACAATTTCATCGAAGGCAATAAAACATTCGTTTAAATCGTCGATTAATTCGTCGGCATCCATTTCGTAGGATACTTTTGTAAATCCGGCAAAATCAGTAAAAAGAATGGTCACTTCCTCATACACCTGAGGTGTTGCCGATCCTAATTCTTTTAATTCTGCGGCTATAGGAGCCGGCAAAATATTCAGTAATAAATTTTCGGATTTTTTTTGTTCTTCGAAAATCATATCCCGACTTTCTTCCAGTTCTATTTTTTGTTCTTCAATTTCATCATTCTTTTGTGCCAATTGTTTATTTTTCCTATTTGATATTCTTAAAAACCACAAAACCAAACCTATTATTAATAATGACAAGGTACCCACAACAAAAGCTACAATTCTATTGAGTTGAGAAACAGCTTGTTGTTTTTCCAATAATTTTTGTTTGGCCTTTTCTTTTTCTTGGGCGGCTAATAATTCCTGTTCTTTTAATTTGGTGCTATCTTGGGATGCTTTTAATTCCAGGCGTTGTAATTCTTGTTGGCGTTGGCTCTCTTCTAATTCCCTAGCTCTTTTTTCTGCTTCGAATCGTTGTTGTGCCAAAGCTAATTCTTGTTCTTGTTTTTCTTGTAGGGCTTGTGCGGCTACTTCCTTTGATTTTAATTCTGCGGCCTGGGCAGCCAATTTTGCTTCTTTCACTTTTTGTTCTTCTGCTAAAAAAGCCAGTTCTTTATCTTTCCGTTCTTTTTCTAAAGCAATGTTTTGTTTTTCTAATTCAAGTTTATCTTTTTCGAATTGCAATCTTTCTTTTTCAGAACGGATTTTATTTTCTTCGATTTCTCGGGCTGCCAATTCCAATCTAATTTCTTTTTCCGATTGTTCCAACTTGGATTGTATATCTAACAAACGTTGTTTTTCTTTATCTTTTTCCAAAGAAAACGCTTGTTCCAATTTTAAATGGTTCTCGTAATATTCGAATGCCTTTTCATAATTATATAATTCCTTTTCGATTTCTGCCCCGACTTTATACGACCGACTTAATATATCTTCAAAATCATTCTCTTCTGATTTTTCTCTTACTATTTTATTATGGAATAACGCATTGTACAAGTCGTTATTCGATAAATAAACCTCAGACATTTTATGTTGTAGATTCAACTCCGTCCATTTGTCTTGGCTATGTTCTTGTGCCAACAATAAATATTTAACTGATTTTTTTACATCCCCAACGTTATTATAAGCAATACCTATATTTGTATACAAGGTGACAAAATCTAATTTTTTATTTACAGCAGAATAAATCTCTGCATTTTTGAATGCTTCCAACGCTAATTTATAATCCTTGGATTTAGTTAAGGAAATACCTAAATTATTGGATGCCACCGCCATTTTATGCATATCTTTTAATGCTACAGTTTTTTCTAATATTTTTTCGTTTTCTTTTATCGCGTTTTGAAACTGCCCTTCTTCTTTATAAATATCAGATAAAATTTGGCGATGGTACAATTCCAAATCCAATGCTCCTTTTTCTTCTTGATATTGAATGACCTTTACCCTCATATTCCTTGCATTCGGATATTTCTTATCCATCCGATACACCTCACTCATTTTTTCATAAATTCGATTTTTTTCTTTTTCATCAGGAGCATATCTTAATGATGATTTATACGAAGAAATAGATTTGGAAAATATTTTTTGTTCTTGATACAATTCTGCCACTCTAAACAATGTATTATATAAGCCTTCCTTTTTTTTATTTTTACGATACCAATCCAAAATTTCTAATTCTATACTCAATTCTTTATCAAAGCGTTTATTTTCTTTATGAATCAACGACATTAATTGAAGCGACCGTAATACATCTTCTGCTTTCCCTTCTGCCCGACTTAATGCCAAAGCTTCTTCACATTTCAGATACGCTCCTTCTAACAAATTGGATTGGATAGAATCTTTGGCAGCTAATAACAATTCCGAGACTTGTCCATTCTGAGCGAATGAAAAAAGAAATAAAAAAAGAAATGATATGATTCCGAATAACCTTTTCATTCAATCCGATAACTTAATCCAAAAGAAAGTGTTCTTAACGATTGTGGATTATAATTCAAATCATCTATAGTACCCGTTGCATCTATACCGGCATATTTCCGATTAAAAACATTTTTCACTTTTACATACCCTCTAAAATTTTTAGATACTTTATACCTAGTAATCACATCTAATGTATAAAAACCATCATTGGTCCACAATGCATTATTTTGATTATATCTATTTTCACTGAAAATTCGGGTAGACAGATGTGATGACATTAGAATGTTTACAAAGCTCAAATAAATACTTTCTTCCCAAAATCGAAATGACAAATTAAATTTCGCCATAAAAGGAGGCTGCCCCCTTACTTCATCCAAGGCACCTTTACCCGCTGGTAATTTTTCCATGCCTTGATTATAATTCAAACTTAAAACAGAATTCATTTTTAAACGATCCCATTTCTGTTCCCATTCCAAATGGGTCTGAACACCATATAGGCGGGCGAAGGCATCACCATCATTCAAATATCCTTGAATAAAATCCGTTTCACCATCATCAAAATCTTCTTCATCATCAAAATTAAAAGAAATAAAGTTTTCGGTTTGGGTATAAAAAACAGATACATCCCCTTTTATTTTTTTATTGATTTCCCAACGCATTCCCAATTCTGCTCCATTGGTAATTTCGGGTTCCAATATAAAATCGGATCGTTCCAAAATATCGGGGTTCGTGATATCTATTTCATACGTATTCGCTTGATAAAAAGGAGAAGGAATTCTCAAAGCTCTCCCATATGAAGCCCTTAGATTCAGATTTTCTTTCACTTTATAAAATAATGCTATTTGTGGAAGATGTATCCGATATGGATTGCCCGAAAACTGATATCCAACGATCCCTCTGAATTTTTCAAAATTAAATTGTCCTTGCAAAAATCCATACCATTCTAAACGACTGAATTTTTCTGGAAAATAAACATGGCTTTCATTCAAATTATTAAGGGTCGATTCTATCCTGATAAATTTATCCGGTAAATAATTCAACGGTAATGTACCAAAAGAATAATTCGCATTTCCACCAAATGTCAGATTCAAGAACTTATTGGGTTGGATATAAAACAATTGCTCTGCCCTTATATCATACGAATTTCCATGCATGTAACGCGTTTTGGAAAAATACTTTTCTATGGCTGTATTTATAATTTGTTCTTCGACCGTTGGGTCGTTAATATTCCTTGCCAAATTTCGGATGGCTCTTAATAATTTATCTTCAATGGGCGTGATGGAAGAATTTTCATCCATAAAATATTGAAGGTAATTCAGATGGGTCTTCAAGCCCCATTTTTTATAATCCTTTGAAACATCCAAATTCAATCTGGCAATATTTTCACCAAAATAATTATTGGGATCTGCGTAAGAACTTGCTAGGGGGCTCAGACCAATGGCACTGTGATCCCGACGGTACATGAGCTGTCCGGACAATCGAATTATTTTATAATACAGGTGCATCCCGAACAAACGGCTCAAGTGGGGTGATTTTCCGATAATGGGTTCCGTTGCCGTTCCTAAATAATTAGGATTGAATGTAAACATGGTATCCGGCATCCCTCCTTGTGGCAAGGTATATTCCATTGTATTATACACTCCATCCAAATCATAAAAAATACGTCGATTATTCATGACGGTATTACTACCATATAATGTGTACCTTAAAATGTGTTTATCCTTGCCCAATTTCCCCCCGAACATTACATCAATGGAACTATAGCCCGGACTTCCCACACTCAAATCTGCTTGGGCAAAAACCGGCCTTTCGGATTGTTTCGTAATAATATTAATGACTCCCGCCGAAGCATCTGCTCCATACAAGGCACCCGACGGACCATAAATCACTTCGATTCTTTCTGCTTGTCGGATGGGTAATTGGGCTCCAATCGGCATTCCTCTTACGAGGGTGGGTTTGATGGGATTATCGTCCAAGAGAATTTTCATGTGGGAATTACCCAATAATCCCCTTAGCATGAAAGTCTCTCCTTCTTGTCCGGAACCGGGTTGGGATACCCTCATCCCCGGAAGGGAACGCAAAACATCGGTTAGTGTAATATATCCATTATCTAGGATTTCGTCTTTGGTAATGATAAAGGCGGTGAAGGGCAAATCATCTTTACGCTGAAGAAAACGCCCCCCTGAAATCATTTTTTGATCTTCTTCTATGTTCGTATTTCCCTTGAGATCTCCCAGTCCTAACTGACCTAATTCCAAGGTCGTAGAATCTTCTTGTCCTGAAAGTCCAAGAACAAACCCAAAAAAGCAAATCAGAAAACTTATTAAACGAATCCCCATATAATCTTCCCCTTCTTTTGAATATACTTAGGGATGAGGGATTAATAAATATCCGTTTTGGGCTGCTTTTTTTGCATCTGTATTTCATCAGAAACCCTCACTAATGCTCTGCATTACCTGCGTTTTCTTCTTCATCCAGCCACAAAACAATCTAACCTAAAACCAGACATTTATTTATCCCTCATCCCTTAAAGCTAAGTATTTATTGTGATTTGTTATTCATCTTCATCTGTTTTTTCAACAAATGGGAACTTTTATTATATCAATTGTGTTTTTACTATTGTAGACCATAAGTGTATCGAATCTGATCCTTTTATCCATACTCCATTATCTTGGCTTCTACAACTACCACAACATTTAGAGCATGTTCAAACA
This sequence comes from Saprospiraceae bacterium, assembly GCA_020629255.1. GTDB lineage: Bacteria > Bacteroidota > Bacteroidia > Chitinophagales > Saprospiraceae > JAHDCE01. Next base: position 5,319 of record JAHDDR010000154.1, read on the forward strand.
AAAGCCAATTTTAACCTGCTCTTATTCAAATCTTTTTAAAAACATGCTAACTAAAGGATCTAGGCATGCTTTATTTCCATCACCCAGAAGTGTTAGGTATTTTCTTTATTTCATACATCTAAACTTCTACAAATTTGAATCTCCATGCAAGAAAATCTTACTGTATTCAATTTAATTATCCTTGATGAAAGCGGCTCGATGAATTCTGTAAAATCGGAAACGATTGATGGATTTAATGAAGTGGTCCAAACCATCAAAGGCGTTCAGGAGCAATTTCCGGAACAGCAACACAACATTACCTTTGTTACTTTTAATGGCCTGGGAATCAAAACCCATTTGTTTAAACAAGATGTGAAAAAGTTGGATGAACTGGATGAAAAAAATTATCGTCCATCTGCTTCCACACCGCTTTATGATGCTATTGGTGAAGGTGTTTCCAAACTGCGTATCGAAGTAGAAAAAGAGGACAAGAAAAATGTCTTGGTTACTATCCTTACCGATGGTTATGAAAATGCTTCCAAGGAATATTCCGGTAAAGCCATTAAAAAATTAATTGATGAATTAAAGGAACAGAATTGGACGTTTACCTATATGGGAGCGGATCACGATGTTGAAAAAGTAGCGAATTCTATTTCTATTTCCAATACCATTACGTTCAAAAAGACGAAGGCAGGAATTAAAAATCTTTTCGCGAAAGAACGAGCTGCTCGTGTTAATTATAGCCAGAAATTAAGAGACAATGAAGAAGTGCAAGAAGGGTATTATGATTAAAATTTAATGGATAATTAATAATGAAGAGTGGATAATCAATTTTATCCATTCTTTTTTTATTCTATATTATCTAACAATTCCATGACCAGTGATTTTTTCCGAACGGCTACCGGAATGATGTCTCCATTTTTCATTTTTAAATACCCGCCATCTTTCCGAACATACTCATGTATGTGTTGGATATTGATGAGATGGGATTGGTGGGTTCTCAAAAAAGAATGTTCCGAAAATAATTGATCGAATTGTTTGAGTGTCTTCGTTACAAATATCTTCTCCCCGGATTTTAAAATAAACAAGGTATTATTTCCATCCGACTCGCAACGAATAATGCTATCTATTTCTACTACCGCAATTTTTTCTTGCGTGTGCAACGATATTCTTTTGGGAAGGGCATCCGGATATTTAATCGTTTCTTTTAAAATATTAATACTCTCGCTAGAGGAAGAGGACAATTGTTGCTTGGCTCTCTCCACTGCTTTTTGTAAATCTTCCGGATTAATGGGTTTTAATAAATAATCAATGGCAGCAAAACGGAATGCTTTGATGGCATGTTCTTCGTAAGCTGTTACAAAAATTACTTTGGCATTGAGTTGAGGAAAAATTTCTAATAAATCGAAGCCAGTTCCATCACCCAGCATAATATCCAAAAAAAGAAGGTCAGGTTGTTCTTGCCTCAATAATTTGGCAGCATTCACCACACTATCTGCTGTTCCTAAAATTTTGATCTCGGGACAATTTTCTTCTAAATCAGCCCGCAATACTTGCAGAGCTTGTGGCATATCATCAACTAAAATTGCTGTTGGCATAATGGTATATCATTCTTTGAATGCCAAGGTACGGAAAGTATCAGGAAATAGCAACTAGACTATTTATTCCGCTTTATTCCATTCTATTCTAACCAAATAGAAAATAATAAGAATTTCTATTATGAAATAAAACCAACACCATATAGTAATATTATCAAAATAATACGTCAGTATCAAAAAGGTAAAAATACAATAACTTCCATTTGCAATGGCAATGGCCTTCAAATAAGGCTTCCATTTATCAGGAAAGTAAAAATAACATAGACTGGAATAAATGGAAAGTAAAAAGGCCAAGAAAGATAAAATGAACAACACTTGAACCGGTATGCCTAACAGAGAATCAAAATTAGGCAAAACGAATCCTAACATGATAAAAGAAACAAACGCACCAAGGGCATCTATCAAAAAAATATTTCTGGGTTTTATGTTCTTCATTTTTAATTAAAGACTATTCACAATGGCTAAAAACTCATCTCTTTTCTCCTTCGAAATAGAAACGGTTTTATTATTCGACATTACAATATAATTCCCATCTTTACGAACGAATTGTTTAATATATTTAATATTGATTAAAAAGGAACGATGGGGCTTATAAAAATGTTTATTCCCATCAAGAGCATCTACAAAAAAGCGAAGTGGTTTGCTAATTACTTGGTCATCCATATTTCTAAAATACAACTTAGTGTACATACCATCGGCTTCTAACAAAATAATATCATTCACCTCTACAAATAAAATTCCATCGGAAACAGGCAAGCCTATTTTTTCATACAGTGCTGATTTAAACGTTGATTTCAGTTCCGATAATTGGGTGGCTATGTTTTGCCCTTTCATTTTTTCTTGTACTTTTTTCACCGCTTCTTTCACTTTATTCGGCCGCATGGGTTTCAACAGATAATCCACCGCATTCATTTCGAACGCTTGTATGGCAAAATCATTATAAGCTGTTGTAAAAACAATATTGAAATCCATTTCATCTTTTTCAAAAAAATCGAAAATTTGTGTGCCATTATATTCTGGCATTTCGATATCTAAAAATATAATATTCGGACCTTTCTCTTTTATAATCTCGACACCTTCGGGAAGTGTTTCCGCCTCGTAAATTTCAGAAATTCCCGTACAAAAATCTTCAATGATTTTCCTTAGTAAATTCCGAGCCTTCGATTCGTCATCAATGATTATCGCTTTCATTCATTTTCTATTGGGATGGTTAAAATCACTTTAGTTCCTGCTGCTTCTTGATTAGCATTTATTAAATCTAATATTTTCATAGATATTTTTTTATCTCGCCCTATATTTAATAAATCTATTCTGTTTTCTGTCGCCGATGTAGCAAAACTTTTATGTTTTTTTATTTTTTTAGCATTCAATAAGGCAGATTGCTTTCTTCCGATCCCATTATCTTCTACTATACAAAGTAAATTATCTTTTTCCCTTTTGTAGGAAATAGATAATTGCCTATCTTCTTTCCTGTGTAACAAACCATGCTTCAAACTGTTTTCAATAAAAGGTTGAATTAGCATAGGTGGAATTGGAATTTTAGATTTATTTACATCATCTGCTAAATTTATTTCATAATTCAGTTTTTCTTCAAATCGGATTTTCTCCAGTTCGAGATATAATTTCGTCGCTTCTATTTCTTCTTCCAGAGAAATATATTTTTCCCGACTATGATCTAAATACATTCTCATTAAATCAGCAAATTTACCGAGGTAATCGCTTGCTAATTCTCGATTATTCATGATAATATATTCTTGTATGGAATTAAAGGCATTAAATAAAAAATGAGGATTCATTTGAGACTTGAGTGCCTTCATTTCAGCATCGTTCAATTTTCTTTCTAACACTAATTTATTTTCTGCTTCATTCAGCTTTAATTCGGCTAATTCTGCCCGTTTCTTCAACCGTTGTTGATAAATATAAAAACCTGCGGCCAACAACAATAAAATAGCTGCAGCCAAGGCCAATAAAAACAACCTTCTATTTTTAGCTGCTATTTCTTTTGCATGCTTTTCATTTAAAATAGCTTGTTCTTTCTCTCGTTTATGCTTTTCAGTTTCGTATTGGGTTTCCAACTCTAGAATGGTTTTGTTTTTTTCTTGTGCAGCCAGTGTATCGGAAAAAGCCATTGCTTTTTTATAATACTCTTGTACTTTTTCAAAATCATTCCGTTGGGCATAATGTTGTCCTTGTACCCGATAATAATTCCTCAAAGTTCCAGGATCTTTTATAATAGAAACATTTTCTTCTAAATAATTCAAATAGGGCTTCGCTTTACTTAAATTATTTTTATTTAAATACAGTTCAGCTAGTTTATTTGCGGAACGAGCCATGCCTGATGGTTTCTTTAGTTTTTCAGAAATCTCAAAGGCAGATTGATAATAGTTAATCGCATTTCCTTCATCTTCTAATTTGGCATATGAATTACCTATCGAAAAATACGTTTGTTCTAAAGACATAATATAATTCGTCTCTTTTTTCAATTTTACCGCTTGTAATCCATAATCAATACTTTTTTGGTACTCTTTTTTATAATAATAAATCATGGAAATATTACTCAAAGTAGCCCCTTCACAAAACTTCACTCTTCTTTCGTCCAATTTAGTACAACACAACAATGCTTTATTTAATACTTCTAAAGATTCATCAAATTTTTTTTGGAGTTCATAAATGGAGGTCAAGCCGAAATAACATGAAACCATCCCATCATAAATCGAATCTCTTTCACAAACCTCTAGCGCTTCGTAATATAATTGTGAAGCTTTCTCATAATCTCCACCAGCATGCAATGCAGAGGCATAGGAAGTTATACTCCCCAAGTAGCCTATTTTCTCATCGAGTTGTTTTGCGATGGAAATGGTTTTTTCAAAATAATAATATGCAGAATCTAATTTCGAAACATTTTTATAATACATTGCTTTTTCTCTTAGGAAAACGCCTTGATATAACTTATCGTCATTATCCACAGCAATAGAATACCCTTGATTCAAAACAGTAAAATGTTTAACAACATCCGAATCTCGATACCGTTTACATAATTCTTTCAAACAATACGTTCTTATGCTATCGTTTTCTGCTTCTATTAATTTTTGTTCTAATTCTTCTGCTGTCTCCTTTTGAGAAAAACAAAAAAGGCTCATCAACAGAAATGGAATGAGGAAGGTGACTTTTTTCATTTGACGTAGATTTCCTTAGCCATTTTTGAATCAAAAATGATTTTCATTATACAATCTAGCTTTGGGTTCACTTCAGGTCAAAAGGTTTTTTATTTACACAATATATAAAAAAACAAGAACTATAAGTACCCATCCTACAATTACAAACGGCAGGTATAAAGCTTCATGTTATTCAACCATGAAGATAAACAGATAAGCAGCATAATTCTTTTTTGGTTTCCGAATGATTCATTCCAATTGCTAAATAACACGTTAGAACTGCTAAATCATATTTTTTTTAATACATTTGTAAAAACCGTTTCCATGAATTTCATATATTCTGATGGCTCTGGCAATATGTACGCTTTCGAAGAAGGAATATTGAGTTATACTCCTATTTCTCAAGAAAACAGCTCGAGTGGCTATTACGATGGCGGTTCCCCTTTTTCTATTTCATTAGATGTGGAACAACATAAAGAGCTTCACTCTTTGGTTCAAAAAGCCATAACGAATAAAACGCCGAATGTTGGAAAAAGAAGCATGGGCAGCGGATTGTTAAAAATCGAAAACAATTCTTATATTTTTGGCATGCGACTTTTGGTTAAATTGGAATTGGAATCTTTTTTATCCCAATTCAGAAAAGAATAACCCACCCTATATAACAAAAGCCTTCGCTTGTTCTAATTCGAAAGCCAATTCTAATAATAGTTTTTCTTCTCCTATTTTTGCTGCGAATTGTGGAGCAATCGGCAAACCATTTTTGCATCGTCCCATCGGCAAAGAAATGGCCGGTGCTCCGGTTGCATTTTGAATAATGGTAAATTGGACATAATTATTCAATCGCATAACGGCGGAAATAATGGGAACATTCGTACCGAAGTATCCTATCTTAGGAACAGGACCTGCCAAAGTGGGCGATAAAATTACATCGTATTTTGACAATAAATCATCGTATTCTTTTTTCAAATTATTTTTTAATCTTTTAATCGCCCCGGGTGCCAGGAAAATAAATTTAGAAAAATAATCCCCTAATTCTTTTGTGAACAATTCGACTTTCTTTTTTTTAAATCCTTTATGATTAATTATTTTTCCAAAAGAATTCGTCCCCCTCGCCAACATCGAATAATACGTCAGAAAATCCAATAAAATATCATCAGAAAAAGGATTG
>JAHDDR010000155.1:0-8926 GCA_020629255.1 Saprospiraceae bacterium
AAACGATTTAAGGAATGTTGGATTCCGGATTTTGAGAACGCCCCTAATATTTCTGGAAAATTATCACATCCTAGTTCTTTGAATAAAACGGAATACATCGGTGCATTAACCCGCATGAAAAAAATAAATGTCCCTAAAAAATATCAAATTACCCTTATTTTATCCGGACCAGAACCACAACGTTCTTTTTTAGAAAAAATATTACTAGAACAAACTAAATCATTTGAAGGAAAAATTCTTTTCATCAAAGGAAAAACGGAAAAAAAAGAAAAACAATTCATCAATAAAAATATAGAAATTGTTTCTTTTATGACGTCCCAAGAATTAAACGAAGCCATTTGTGCTTCTGAAATGATTGTTTCCCGTTCAGGATATAGTACATTAATGGATTTATCTGCCCTAGGAAGTCGAGCCTTATTAATCCCTACCCCAGGACAAACAGAACAAGAATATTTAGCCTCCCATTTTCATGAACAAAAAATATTCATGATGCAACATCAAGATAAAATTGATTTAAAAAAGGCTTGGGAGAACAAGCATTTATTTCAAGGAATGAGCATTTCAAAAAACAATGAATTAATTGATTTTTTAGAGCGGAAATTCTAATCGTTTGGCTTAGGGATGACGAATGAATAAGTGTCCGTTTTGGGCTGTTTTTTTTGCCCTAGTATTTCATCAGAAATCCTCACCAATACCCTGTATTGCCTGCGTTTTCTTCTTCATCCAATCACAAAATAATCTAGCCTAAAGACCAGACAGTTATTTATCCCTCATCCCTTAAAAACTATTCTTAAAATCGAATTCGTTTTCCCTGTAATTTTAAACCTATCATCCGATCGCATCCCTAAGACCCAAACAATTTTACCCGCCGATTCAAGCACCCAAACTTTCTTTTTATCCAGAATAGAAAGTTTATGATCAATAAAAAACTTTTTCAAGGTTTTCTTTTTGCCCTTCATCCCTAAAGGATAGAAAAAATCACCTTCTCTCTTCCTTCGTAGTTTCAACGGAAAATCTAAAACATCAACATCAAAATAGGCTTCCAAATTATTTTCTGGAAAAACATTAAGCCTTTCGATGTTCTCGAAAAATAATTTACCATTATTTAATTGTAATGATTTACAATTTCTCGTTATTTCAAATTCTAGATTTTCATCGTCCGAAATATTTTCCAATAATAAGAAATCACGGTCGTTGACCAAAATGTAATTTTCTGACATTATTTTTTTTCCAGACACCCCTTGCATTATTTGAATAACATCTTCTACCTGCCCCGAAGAAAATCCATAATCCTTTAAAATTTCAAACAATATTGTTTTTTTAAATGGATACCGATTCAATTCTTTTTTATCAAATTGAATTCCATTATTTTTTTCTTGGATTATTTTTGATTTTACATTCTGGAGAAAGAAATCAAAAAAAGATTCTAATTCTTGCAATCGATTAAAATTCTCCAGCATTGTTTTTTCCAAAGAGGGATTAATTTCCTGAAGATTCGGAACAACATGATGCCTGATTTTATTTCTTTGATATTTATCTTCCAGATTCGACGCATCTTCCCGAAATTTCAAATTTCTTTTTTCAACTTCCTCTTCAATTCTCTTTTTCGAGACATCAATTAATGGTCGGATGATGGTTCCATTCTTCGGTAAAATTCCTCGAAGCCCCCGAAGTCCCGTCCCCTTCGTAAAATTAAACATCGCCGTCTCTATCGAATCATTCAGATGATGTGCCGTTGCAATATATTGGTATTGATTGTCGCTTCGGATTTCTTCCAACCAATCGTACCTCAATTGACGAGCGACCATTTGTACACTCCCTTTCTCTTTTTCAAGCATTTTATTCGTATCAAAACGCTTCATAAAAAAAGGAACACCCCACCCATTTGCCAATGCTTCTACAAATTGTTCATCACTATCCGACGCTTCTCCCCGCAGCATAAAATTACAATGGGCAACCCCAAAATCAATGCCCATTTCATGAAACAAATGACACATCAAAGTAGAATCCATTCCTCCACTCACAGCGAGTAGAATTCTATCATCTTTAGAAATTAGTTGAAATAATCTTTGTCGGAAATCCTCTACCATTGATTTTTTGTATATTTGAACCCCGAAATGGATTCGTGAGTTGATACCATATAGGATGGTAAGTAAAAGTCATTTTTTGAACGAGTGGTTCCATCCATATCTCAAATTTAAAAATTATGTTTGAAAGTCTTAGTGATCGGTTAGAAACAGCGTTTAAAGACCTCAAGGGAGAGGGTAAGATTACCGAACTGAATATCGCTTCCTCTGTGAAGGAAATTCGTCGGGCCTTGGTAGGTGCCGATGTGAATTATAAAATAGCCAAAGAATTCACTGATAAGGTGAAAGATCAGGCATTGGGCACACGCAATGTATTGAAATCCGTTAAACCTGGCGAACTCATGGTGAAAATCGTGATGGACGAGCTGGTAGAATTAATGGGTGGACAAAAAGTCGGCATCAACATCAAGGGAGACCCGGGTGTGATTTTGATTGCCGGTCTACAAGGTTCGGGTAAAACGACTTTTACGGGTAAATTATCTTTGTACCTCAGAACCAAGAGAAGCAAAAAGCCTTTGGTCGTTGCCTGTGATGTATATCGCCCGGCGGCGATTGACCAATTAGGAGTGGTTGCGGAACAAGCAGGTGTGGACATTTATAAAGAACCTGACAATAAAAACCCGGTAGAGATTGCTCAGAATGCCATCGCCCATGCGAAAAAATTTGGTCATGATGTCGTGATTGTCGATACCGCAGGTCGTTTAGCAGTAGATGAGGAAATGATGGCCGAAATTGAAAATATCAAGAACGGCATCCTTCCCAACGAGACTCTTTTTGTTGTGGATTCCATGACAGGACAAGATGCGGTAAACACTGCCAAAGCGTTCAACGAAAGAATCAATTACGATGGTGTGGTTTTGACCAAACTCGATGGTGATACCAGAGGTGGTGCGGCTCTATCCATAAAATATACGGTTGGGAAACCCATCAAGTTCGTGAGCATGGGTGAAAAACTCGACACCTTGGACGAGTTCCACCCCGATCGGATGGCATCCCGTATTTTAGGGATGGGAGACGTTCTTTCTTTGGTCGAAAAAGCCCAACAACAATTTGATGAAAAGGAAGCGGAGCGTATCCATAAAAAAATCAAGAAGAACAAATTTGATTTCAATGACTTCCTTTCCCAAATCGGACAAATCAAAAAGATGGGTAACATCAAGGATTTGATTGGAATGATTCCGGGCATGGGCAAAGCCGTCCGTGATTTGGATATTGATAATGATGCTTTCAAAAAAATCGAAGCCATCATATTTTCCATGACTCCCAATGAAAGGGAAAATCCCGAAGTGTTGAACAGTAGCCGTCGTAGACGAATTGCCCGGGGTAGCGGAAATACGATTGTAGAAATCAATGCTTTCCTTCGTCAATTCGAACAAATGCGTAAATTAATGCACCGCATGAGCAAAGGCAATATGAAAGGTATGCCGAATATGGGGAGCATGGCGGGGAGAAGAAATAAAAGAAGGTAAGCTCTCTTTTTACCATTTCTTGAAAAGACTTTTGGAGAACAAAACTCCAAAAGTCTTTTTTGTTTTCAATGCTCCTTAATTTATTCCGTATATTGCCCCTTCAAATTCATTCCTATGAAAAGAAGAACATTCCTTCAGAAATCTGCTTTTGGGTCCTTGCTTTTTGCTACGGGTCAATTTCCCTTGCATGCCATGGATAAACCTGAGATTGCAAAAATCACCATCCTACATACCAATGATGTTCATAGCCGCATAGAACCCTTTCCGATGGATGGGGGGAAATATCAAGGACTTGGAGGAGCAGCCAAACGTGCCGCCCTTGTCAAGAAAATCAGGAAGGAAGAAAAGAATGTTCTTTTGTTGGATGCTGGGGATGTTTTTCAAGGAACCCCTTATTTTAATTTCTTTGGTGGCGAATTGGAATTCAAATTGATGACCGAAATGGGTTACGATGCCTGTACCATCGGCAATCATGATTTTGATGCCGGAATAGATGGCTTACACAAACAGTTTACCACCCACGCCAATTTTCCGCTCATTAATTGTAATTATGATTTTTCCGATACCATTATGAATGGGAAAGTGCTCCCCCATAAAATCATCGAAAAGGCCGGGGTTAAGATTGGAATTTCAGGGGTGGGTGTAGAATTGGATGGATTGGTTCCTGAAAATTTATATAAAAATACTCGTTATCTCGATCCGATAAAAAATATCAACACGACGGCAAAATTCCTAAAGCAGGATCAAAAATGTGATTATGTAATCTGTCTTTCTCACTTAGGCTTCAAATATGATTCGGATAAGGTTTCAGATCATCATTTGGCACAACAATCCGAAGACATTGATCTCATTATTGGTGGACATACCCACACCCTTTTAGAAAAAGCGGAAACCCTTAAAAATAAAAAGGGAGAACCGGTTACCGTCAATCAAGTCGGGTGGGCAGGTATTGCCTTGGGCCGCTTGGATGTTTTCTTTGAAAAGAATAAGAAAAACAAATGTATAACGTGTAACAACCAGACCGTTTTGTGATTTTTTGTCGGATGAATCACATGGGCTAAACGGTTTTCTTCTAATTCTTATTTAATGCGTACCTTACTACAAAAGGTACTTTCATGCGATATTTTTTTTCTTTATTATTGGTAGGATATTCAATCTTACCTTCTTTCTCCCAAACATTTTCTGCCATCGGAGGGCCATTACAAGATGATGGAAACCCGATGTATTTCTCCTTGGAGGTTCAAGGGCTTTCGCCTGATGTGTTGGACACCAACTTCGGGCTAATTGAAGTCTGTGTCAACATCATTCATACTTGGGATGATGATTTGGAAATCGGTCTCCTTGCACCGGATGGCACCTTGGTTTCCCTCAGCAACCAAAATGGAGGAGATGGAGATAATTATTCGACAACCTGTTTTAGTCAAACCGCAACTACACCTATCGGAGATGGCTTCCCTCCTTTCGATGGCTCTTATCTTCCGGAAAGTAATTTGAACATCATCAACAATGGGCAAGTGGGTAATGGCACTTGGAATTTGTTCATTTTGGATCATTACCCCGGAGCAGATACAGGCGATTTGTTGGATTGGTCCATCAGCTTTGGCAGTGACCCCGGAAGCCCTTTTAATTTTGAATCTTCTAACCTCCCTCTTGTTTTTGTCAACACTAATGGGCAGGCTATTGTAGATGATCCGCCTGTTCTGGCAGAGGTCGGAATAATAGACAATGGTTTTGGAAATAGAAATTACATCACAGACCCTTTCAATGATTATAATGGTTTTGGAAAAATAGAATTAAGGGGGCAATCATCGCAAAGTTTTGATAAAAAGAATTACGCTTTGGAAACTTCCGATGTCAATGGAATTGATTTGGATGCCTCCTTGCTCGGTTTCCCCTTAGAAGAAGATTGGATTTTTCATGGTCCTTATTCGGATAAGACCCATCTGAGGAATCACTTGTCTATGAAAATTGCTAGAGAAATGGGTTGGTACGCCAGCCGCACCCAATATTTCGAATTGTTCATCAATAATGATTATAAAGGATTGTATGTCCTCATGGAAAAAATAAAGCGGGATAAAAATCGGCTAGATATCGCTAAACTAAGAAACATTGATATTAATGGCGATCAATTAACCGGAGGGTATATCATCAAAATAGACAAGGGGAATAACGGGGGGTGGTTATCCGATTATAATATCGTAAACACCAACAATCCGATATATTTCCAACATGTCTACCCCAAGCAAGATAGCATCCAACCCGCACAACTCAATTATATCCAAAATTATTTTCGAGATTTTGAAGATGCCTTGGCAGCTCCCAACCATATTAATAATGATGGGTTCCATTATACCGAATATGTGGATCTTCTTTCTTTCGTCGATTTTTTCATCATGAATGAACTCAGTAAAAATGTGGATGCTTACCGCCTCAGTACATATTTGCACAAAGATAGGGACAACAGCGGAGGGAAATTGACCATGGGTCCGGTTTGGGATTTCAATTTGGCTTGGTATAATGCCGATTATTGTGAAGGAGATATCGCTTCGGGTTGGATCTTCCAAGAATATTGCGACAATGGGAATCCTTTCTGGTGGGATGTTCTTTTTGATGAACCTTTTTTTCGTAAACGACTAAAATGCCGGTGGGAAAGCCTAAGGGAAAATATCCTTTCCGAAGAATACCTTCTCAATCATGTTGATTCGATGGCGATGCTATTGGACGAAGCCCAAGAAAGAAATTTTGACTGGTGGAATATCTTGGGGCAATATGTCTGGCCGAATCCAAGTACACCACCGACTTATCAGGGAGAAATCAATAATTTGAAAAATTGGATTTCCAACCGTCTGGCTTGGATGGATAACCAGATAGATGATTTGCCTCCAGGAGAAATCCTTTCGCAAATTACCGTGGAAGAATGTGAGTCCTATACTTCGCCCAGTGGTGTCTATACTTGGTCCGAATCCGGAGTATATCAAGATACCCTTCCTCAACCAAATGGTTGTGATAGCATCTTCCATATTGATTTGACCATTACCGACATTGACGTTGTTGTTGAATTAGCCAATAACAATTCCCTTTTTGTAGATTTTGCCGCTACTTCTTACCAATGGTTGGATTGTGATAATAATTTCGCTCCGATTACTGGTGCGAACTCTCAATATTTCACACCCCCAAGCGATGGTTCCTATGCCGTTCAAGTAGAGCTGAATGGTTGTTCGAATATTTCAGATTGCTTCTTATTGGATGTGGTTAGCTTAGAGGAATATGGTTCTATCCCAGATATTTCACTTTTTCCAAATCCTACCCGAGGAACCGCGCATATTCAAATGCCTCGTGTTTTTGATATGGTTGATCTCACTCTTTTCAATACGATGGGACAAACCATCTTATCGCATCAATATCAATACAAAAAAGAATTTATAATGGACATGGATATTGAAGCAGGCGTGTACTTTCTAAAAATTTCCACACCAGAAGGATTTCGCATTATCAAAATTTTAAAACGCAATTCAAAAAAGTAGGGTTTGATACGTAATTCTTTTGTTAATAAAACATGTTGCAAGGAACCGGATTCCTGATTCTCGATCCTCCTATTTTTTTTTGAAAAAACTTAGATGGGAATACCGTTTTAAAAAGAAATATTTTGCAACTTTGCAGTCTAGCTCTAAATCTTATCGAGAGCGATTTGCAATCCGCAACGAGCAAAACTAATTTCCGGATTTTACCTGAAGAGTAATGATACACACCATTGCTCCTCAACTTAATTTATTCAATAACAACGAATTAGAAGAAACTGTAGATGAATAATGAGCACATCACAGTGTGGGAAAATTGTCTTCAAACCATTAAGAAGTATGTGAATCCGCAGAGCTTCAAGACTTGGTTTGAGCCGATAAAACCTATACGGTTGCAAAACAATGCATTAACCATACAGGTACCCAACAAATTCTTCTATGAATGGTTGGAAGAACACTTCGTTGCAGAATTAAAGATGGCGATGAGGCAAGAGTTGGGTGAGTCTGGCCGCTTGGAATACCAAATATTGATGCCCCACCCTAATGTAAATGCCAATAGCCAAAACACAGAGAACAATACCCCTCCCCTCACGAATCCTAGTTCGCCACTATATGCAAACGATTCCAATGCCGGAGGAGAAATCAAGAATCCTTTTGTGATTCCGGGTATAAAGAAAATGAAGATCGATCCCAATTTGAACAAGACCCTTGTCTTTGATAATTTTATTGAAGGTGATTGTAATCGATTGGCTCGTTCTGCCGGTTTTGCTGTGGCGAAGAAACCCGGAGGTACAGCCTTCAATCCTCTTTTCTTGTATGGAGATTCGGGATTGGGGAAAACCCATTTGGTCCAAGCCATAGGGAATGATGTAATCAGTCGTTATCCGGGTAAAATGGTTCTTTACGTGTCTTGTGAAGAATTTACCAATCAAATCATTAATTCTATTAAGAATAATGCGGTTCAAGATTTTGTCCGGTTTTATCAGATGATAGATGTTCTTTTGGTAGATGATATCCAATTTTTGGCGAACAAGAACAAGATGCAGGAAATTTTCTTCCACATCTTTAATACATTACACCAAGCGGGAAAACAAATTGTACTGACTTCGGATCGACCTCCTAAAGATTTAGATGGTATTCAGGAAAGATTGATCTCCCGTTTCAAATGGGGACTTTCTGCCGACTTGAATGTTCCGGAATTCGAAACCAGAATGGCTATCTTCGAATCGAAGATGAGCCGGGAAGGTTTGGATATTCCAACAGATGTAACGGAATTCATTTGTTTCAATATCAAAAATAATATACGGGAACTGGAAGGAGTCCTCATTTCCCTGATTGCCCAATCGTCCTTGAATAGAAGAGAAATAGATTTGGAATTGGCGAAGGAAGTCATCAAGAATTTTGTTAAGAATATTTCGAAAGAGATTACGGTTGGTTTCATTCAAGAGCTCGTTGCGGATCACTTTGAAGTGAGCGTAGATAAGCTTCAAGGCAAAACCCGTAAAAGGCAGGTAGTGATTGCTCGGCAACTTTCGATGTACTTAGCGAAGAAAATGACCAACCAATCGCTCAAAGCTATTGGAGAGAATTTTGGGGGTCGGGATCATAGTACAGTTATCTATTCCTGTAAGGCCGTTCAGGATTTATTGGACACTGATACTATTTTCAAAGATACCGTTACAGGCTTGGAGAAAAAGATAAAAATGAACTTACATGAATAATTTTCATGTTTTGGAACTTTTATAGCCCCAAAAGTATTGCATAATAAACAAAACGTTATTACATTTGCATCCGCTTAGGTGAGGTGGGTGAGTGGCTTAAACCAACGGTTTGCTAAATCGTCGTACCTTGA
>JAHDDR010000155.1:8955-11069 GCA_020629255.1 Saprospiraceae bacterium
GCGCACCTGCTTTGGGAGCAGGGGGTCGCAGGTTCGAATCCTGCCGCCCCGACATTTGAAGAGCTGTACAGTTTTGTACGGCTCTTTTTTGTTTCTTGTTATTTCAAGCTGTTAAATTTACTTATGCTATTTTTTTACGTCATCTAAAGTACAGTGCCTTTTAGGTTCAAAAAATCAGATTATATCTTACTTTTTCTTATGCTTTTTATTTATCTTTGATTTGAAGCAGAGGTTCTGATTATCATAGTTTTAACTTTAAGCAGAGAGAATTGTTTAGCCTTTGAAAAAAGAGGACACACCTTATACTCCTTTATTTAATTTTGATTTTTACGACCAATTCAATAGACAATCTTGATATTGAATGCATCTATTAATTGTAACAAATAGTTATATATCATACCTTGATTAAAGAAAACAACACACATTTTTAGTGAAAAAAATCAATAGTATATAAAATGGCTTATGAATATAATTGGCCTTTAGCATTTGAAGACGCTCGAAAGGATAATAGAAAATTATTGGATGAACACATCTACGAAGTGTACCAATCATTTCTTTTACCTTTTGCAAAATCAAAGACGAATTCTGAAGATGCTGCCTTGGAGATTTGCTCGAACGTACTAACTAAATTTTGGGAAAAATTCTATGTAAAACAAGATTCCATCCCACAAGATCCGAACCGGTATTTAAATACCATGCTGAGAAATGCCATTTACTATTATTACAACCTAAAAAACAAAGAAGAAAAGATAATATCTTCTATTAATTCTTCTCGTTTCAAAATCATTTTAAGTGATGAAGAAAATATTGAAGATAAAGAAGATAAAGAGATGTTATTGGTTTCTCTAGAAAAGGCTTTTGAACAACTGGATGAAAAATGTAAAAAATTAATAAAAATGAATGTCTTCAAAAATATAAAAATAAAAGATATTAAATCGGCTATGGGATTTCCTACCGCTAATGCAGCCACCCAAAAGAAAGTCCTCTGCCTAAAGAACCTTAGGAAATTAACTTATTTTGAAATTCAACATCAAAATAAAGGAACATATGAAAAATAAACTATCCGCCAACGATATGAATCTGATTCAACGATTCCTTGACTTTGAATTATCCGAGTCTGAATTGGACATCTTTGATCAGAAATTTAAAACAGATGCCGTCTTCAAAGAACATGTAGAAATGTTCCAACGTGCTGATATTCTGACTAATCAACTAAAAAAAGAAACAGAGGCTGGCCCGCAAGAAAAAAAATCAACGACAACCAATCCGCCCCCTTCAAACTCTTTCAAAAGAATCCTTTTCTTGCTTTCTGCTATTCTCATGGCCTTGATTGCTTTTTATTTCTTCAGTCCTTTCAATGAACAAGTTAATGAAGAGAAAGTATATGCTGAAGTGAGCCAATATGTAGATAAAATTTCCGAAAGTGCGATGAGAGGTGAGGACTCTTTAAAAATAAATTCTCCCGACTACACACATTTTTCAATAGACCGTATCAAAGGTGTAGAAGACGATGTAAAAGAGCTCGAAAAATTATTATCTGAAACCTCAAATACCAATACCCGGGAAATAATTTTATGGACGATGGTAAAAGTTAATTTCAAAAATGGAAATTTAACTGCAGGAAAAGAAGTCTTGAAAAAGATTTCTCAGAACAATGATTTTAATTCCCATAAAAAAGCTAAAGAAATTTTGATGCAATTATAGGTATCTTCCATTTATAAAAAAAACCTATAATACCATATAAGTCAATGCATTACAATAAAAAAATATTGCTTTTTCATTTAGTTTTTTAAAATTTTGTACTTGTATGCCATGAATTATTACCTCAAATTTGAATCGTGGAACTTATTTATATCATTACCATTGACAATAATTCACAACAACTAATTGGTTATCAAAACCTTAAATCACACAAACGACTTTTTATTTTTGATTAACACCAATTTTTGTATTTGAATTAGAGGCCTTAAAAATGATTCTTTGTATCCAATAACAACAAATCTCAAAAAATGATTAAATGCATCCCAAAAAGAACTCCCCCTACTATAAATGAATTTTAGACAACTTTATTGATAAAACTTTAATTTCATG
Organism: Saprospiraceae bacterium; assembly: GCA_020629255.1. Lineage (GTDB taxonomy): Bacteria > Bacteroidota > Bacteroidia > Chitinophagales > Saprospiraceae > JAHDCE01. Next base: position 11,047 of record JAHDDR010000155.1, read on the forward strand.
AAAAATCAAACACACAATTTACT
>JAHDDR010000156.1 GCA_020629255.1 Saprospiraceae bacterium
ATCGTTCCCGAAGAAGAGCAAATGGTCAATGAAATAACCGTCCAAGAATTAGAAAGGTATAAAAATTTAGGTCTGGATTTCCAACTCATCGACGTACGGGAACCCTACGAATACGATATTGCCCATCTGGAGGGCGAATTAATCCCCCTCGGACAAATCGAGCAGAATATAGATAAGGTTTCAAGAAATAAAAAAGTCATCATCCATTGTAGAAGCGGGAAACGAAGTGCAGATGCAATTCGTAAATTGCAACAACTTCACCCCTTTGAAAATCTATACAATCTTAAAGGAGGTATATTGGCTTATGCCAAGGAAATCGATAATACGATTCCTACTTATTGATGATTTGAAGCCAGAAATTTTGATGAAAAGGCGTAAGATCCATTTAGGATCTTACGCCTTTTTGGGTAGTATATTACAGTTAAATAACATATTCTGTTACAAGAAAGGAAAAAGAATAGGTACTTTTGCCACCGTATTGAAATCATAAAAATATTGATCTTTAAATTCATTAACATGAAAAAACTATTTACCCTTTTTCTTTTTGTTTTTGTAACTATATCCATGAATGCCCAACTCATCATTACTGGTGTATTGGATGGGCCATTATCTAATGGTACAAAAGTCATGGAAATTTATGCAGCCAGCGATATTCCTGATTTGAGCATCTATGGTGTTGAATTAGTGAGCAATGGTGGTGGTTCTACCGGAGTAGAATATACGTTCCCTGCAATAGCTCTAACAGCAGGTGAATTTGCTTACCTAGCCAATATAGAACAAAATTGTATCGATTTCTTAGGTGTGACTCCTATAGATGTAAGTACGCTAGTCATGAATTTTAATGGGAATGATGCCCTTATCCTCTACGAAAACGGAGCAGCGGTAGACGCTTTTGGTATGTCTGATATGAATGGCACAGGCACTACTTGGGAGTATTTGGATACTTGGGCATATCGGGTAGATTTTACTGGTCCGGATGGCGGAACTTTCGTAGAAGCTAATTGGACATTCGGTATGATAAATGACATGGATAACCAGACAACAAATACAGGTGCTCCGAACCCGTTCCCCATGGGGACCTATCAATATGCGGCACCAGCAGATCCTGTTGTTTCTTTTTCTGGAAATGCAGATTTTGTTACTGAAAGTGTTGGAACCTACAATATCATGGTAAACATCACAGGCGAGAATGCCAATCCCACTAGCGTAGATATCATTGTTGACGCCGGTTCTACTGTTGATGGATCGGATTATTCCCTATCTACAACAACGGTAACCTTCCCAGCCAATTCAAACACGTCTCAAGTTGTAACAGTCACGGTAAATGATGATGCTTTGGCAGAAGTAGGCGAAATATTGGTATTGAACTTGGATTCACCCACCAATTCGGCAACGATTGGAGGAAATTCTTCTTTCTCATTAATCATTAATGATAATGATACACCGATTCCGGATTTGGTCATCAACGAAATCATGTACAATGTATTCAGTTTTGATACTCTGGAATTTATCGAAATCCATAACTATGGAACAACAGCTGTAGATATGGAAGGATTCTCGATCAGTGGTGTCAATTACAATTTTGTTACCTCGACAATTATTGATGCCGGTGGTTATTTCGTGGTTTGTAACAATGCGGCTGCTTTTCAATCTGCCTTCGGTATGTCACCCGCAGAATGGCCCGGAGGACAAGGACTGAACAATACGGGCGAAACCATAACATTATCTGATGCCAGTGATAATGTTATTGATGAAGTAACTTATTCAGATGCTTTCCCTTTCCCAATGGAACCGGATGGATTCGGTCCTTCATTAGAGCTATGTGATCCTTTGCAAGATAATTCCAATGGAGTATATTGGTTACCCTCTATGGCAAGTACAGGTTATATGATTGATACAGTTGAGTTGATGGCTTCTCCGGGTATGATGAATACTGTAATGTGCCCGACTGTAATCAACCCGACCCTTTCATTTATTGGTAATAGTGCAACTTATAACGAAGATGCAGGAACGGTTACTGTCGAAGTTGAAATCATCAATGGTAATGACATGCCTACTAATGTTACTGTTTCTGTTGATGGAATGTCTACTGCAACAGATATGTCTGATTATACCTATACAGAAACAACGCTCACGTTCGCTGCCAATGTGGCGATGGATACACAAATGGTTACCTTGGCTATCGTAGATGATATGGATCAAGAATCCCTTGAAAATATCATTTTGAATCTTACCGCCAATGATAATAATTCGGAATTGCAAACAAGTACTTATACAGTAAATATCAATGATAATGATACGCCTCCGGCGGATTTGGTGATTACTGAAATCATGTATAATGATCCTGGAACTGGATTGGATTCTTTAGAATACATCGAGTTTGTGAATAATGGAACGACCGCTGTTGATGTTTTGGGTGTTAGCTTTACTTCAGGCGTAACCCACACCATCCAAACATCCATGATGCTACAACCGGGAGACTTCTATGTAGTTTGTGTGAATGCCGTTGAATTCCAAAATGCTTTCGGTTTTGCTGCCGACGACCAATGGGCATCCGGCGGGTTGAACAATACCGGCGAAATGATCATTTTGAACGACGGTAGCGGAATTCCAGTAGATTCTGTTGAATATTCCGATACAGCTTTCCCATCCGAAGCAGATGGTGGAGGTCCTTCTTTAGAATTATGTACAGATTTCTCTGTGGATAATAATGATGCAGCCAATTGGTATGCTTCTACAACAGGAACCGGTTTTATCTTAAATGGAATTGAAGTTTTGGCGACTCCTGGTGCAGCAAATACTACCATGTGTGGAACAGTTATCGAAGATCCGGTTATTTCTTTTAGCTCTGATGCTATCACAGTGGATGAAGATGCCGGAACAATCACGGTTGATGTTACTTTAGCTATGGGTAATGCCAATGATACTGAAGTGACCGTAACAGCTACCGCTGCTTCTACGGCTGAAGATGGTACAGATTTTACCTACTCTCCGTCTACTATTACGTTTATGGGAGGAAATGCAACAGGAACAGAAACGATTTCTATCAATATTGCAGATGATACGGAAACCGAATCTGATGAAACTATCGTTTTGGCCATTTCTGGAAACAATGGAGCAACAACCGGAGCTAATTCAACTTACACGGTTACCATTGTAGATAATGATCCCATATCAGTAGATGATATTTTCAAAGGTAATGTAAGTATTCTACCCAATCCGGTTTCTGATGTATTACATATCCGTTCAGAAATTCAAATTGATAATATCAATATCTTTAATATTCTAGGTCAAAATCGTTATTCGAATGATAGCATAACGCCTAATACAAGTATTGATATGAATCAGTGGGAAAAAGGAATTTATTTCGTACATCTGATTTCTGGTGAATCTAAAGCCACTTATCAAATCGTTGTGGAATAATTTTCATAATTAATTTCAAATAAAAAAAGCGGCTTCGAATTTATTCGAAGCCGCTTTTTTATTCTTTGCAAGAAAAATCTACACCAATAAATCTTTGAAATTCCGAACAAATCCGGCAACTCCTGCTTCCTTCATTTGTTTTTTCAATTCATCGGCATCCCGTTTTTCTACGAAAGCACCTACCACGATTTTGTAAACGGTAATTCCATTCAATTCATTAATGGAAACAATAATGGGCAAGGAGAATTTCTTTTGTAATTTTTCTACCTGTATCAACACATTTCCATACTTGGCAAAAGCTCCGATTTGAACACCAAAGCCTTCCGGTTTTTGTGATTGGACGTTGAACCGGAAAATACCCCGACCCATTTTAATCATGTCTTCGACCGTCATTTCATTTGTAGGGGTGGTTTCTACACCGTCTCTCATTCTTATGGCTTCAGCTACGGCTCTATCTGCATTGACTCTTCCATAACCGAATTTCTTAGAATGTCCTTGATCGTCGTACTCGGATGGGTCTCCAATTTTATCGGCGGTTCTGCAAAGTACTTCTTTTACTTGCTTGGCAGTCAAATCGGGATTGGCAGAAAGGACAAGGGCACAAATACCAGCAACGAGAGGACATGCACTAGACGTTCCTCCAAAATGCTTATGCTGTGGACTTCTGTTCTGACCATCTCTCCAATATTTAAAATTACCGAATTCGCTACCTACACCTTCATCCCACCAAGCACGGGCGGCAGTGATGGGCCAATCACCATTAGAAGGAGCCACAATATCCAACTCCCTTCCTTGATTGGAATAAGTTGCATGTTCATCTTGGCTGGTACAAGCACCCACAGCAATCACATCTGGATGGGCTGCATAGAAATTGATATAATCCAAACCTTCATTGCCAGCCGCATAACAAATTACCAAGCCTTTTCCATTCCTCCCTTCTTTCGCCGCTTTGGAAATGGCATCTTTCTTTATGCTATTCAAATCAAAACGGGGGTCGGTACTGCCCCAGCTACAGCTAACAATATCCAGATTGTTGTCTGTACAATATTTGAACATTTCTTCGGTTGCCCGCCAGTCGAAACTCGTTCCACTTATGGGCACGAAACGAGCCTTAGGAGCAGAGCCAACAATCCCAGAACCATTGAGACCAGCAATAGCAACACTTGCACAGGGCGTTCCATGCGTAAAAACAGGGTCGCCTTGAAGTACATGAGAAGATCGATTCCATAAATCATATGGATCTACAATTTTACCTTCGAAATCGGGATGGCTCAAATCAAAACCGTTATCTATGATTCCTAATTTGATATTTTCAGATCCAAAACTGTCCAAACGTTTCCAAGCATCAACCACTTTGGAGTCTGCCCCTTTTTTTAATCTCCGATTAAAATCTACAACAAACCCCGGGTTTTGTAAATGCCACTGATGTTCATATAAATGATCTTCAGGTTCGAAAAAGGCGTATTCGTCCAAGGGGATATCCAAGTCCGGTTCAGCTAATTTAACGAGTGGGTAGGATTCCATCGCTGCAGCTACCTTAAGAGGGTTGCTAGATAAAGGTGTTACTTTGGCGATTACTCTATTTTCATTTCTTCGTTCTACGAGTTCAAGGTGATATTCATCCAAAACAATTAGTTGTTCTTCTTCGTTGGTTCCTTCATGGAACACAATGAATATTTCTCCGGTAGGAACGATGGGTTTGTCACTTCCTTCTACATGATAAATATGTGAACCGACATTAACTGTATTTTTTTTGCGTAGCTTATCTAGTTCTTTGTCTAAACCATCTCCTTTTTTCTTTAATTCTACAACCTCAAAACCTCCTAGGTTTTGTCTTGCTTTTTTTTCTATGCTTTTTTCTTTTTCAGAAAAAGAATGGGTTTTGGTTTTTAATGCAACATACTTGTCGCTTTTCTCTAATTTGATGGCTCCCTTAGCGGAGCGAACGGTGATTTTTTTTCCCATGGTTGGTATGTTTTCTCAAAAAGCAATGCTTGATTACATTTACCCAAGTACTTAAGATTCATCTTTTCGGTTTTAAAGATAAGAATTGATTTTAAATAGTGAAACTTAAAATGTGAAAAGATGTAATATGTTATGTTTACTATTTGAGACTTTTTATATGATACGTTTGGAATTCTTTCCAGGGTTTATCCCTACCTTTTATCTTTTTGTGAATATGAAAAATAGAATCTTTTTCCGAGTTATCTTGTTGTAAGTACAAATAATGCTTTTTTTGAGTAGTTGGATAGGAACAATAAGCAACACTTACACCTTTGAAATAAGATTTCCTATAAAAGGTCATCCTATCCGATTTTGAAAAAGATTCATCTAGACAAATATTATTGATGTCTGTTTCTTTATCCGAATTTTCCTTTAAATGAACCACAGCATCTTTGATGTAATTGCGTTCATTTTCCCAGACGGGAAGGAATTGGATCCACAAGAAAAAATTAAAAATGATTCCGCCGAGAACGCATCCTAAAATTATTTGGTTTTTATTGATGGCAACCATACCGACAAGAGAAATGATGCCCATGATCCAAAGGCTGATTCCTAATAATAATGCACCTCTGAACCCAGGGCCTCCGAACCATTGGTAACCGTACATTAAAAATATAGCGGCTAAGAAAAAAGAAATAACAACTTGAATAACGGATAATGTTTTTACGGAGTTTTTGAATGGATATTTTTCTTGTGAAAATGCTTCGATTTGTTTACCGATAAGAAACAATAATAAAAAATGAAAGAGCCAAGAAAAAGAAAATAATCCGGCAATCATTCCGATTAATATTAAAATAGATAATTCTTCTTTTTGTTTGATTCGTAGAATGAGTTGTTGGATAACCCCAGGTAAAAATCCAAAACTCGAAAGAGAGCCGAAGAGTGATAATAGAATGAAAAGAATAAGATTTTTATTATAATTAAATAAAAATCCTCCTTGCACCCATTCCATATCTGATAATAATGTGATTGTAATAATCAAGGGAATGGAAATTAATGTGGGCAAAGTTAGGTTCTTGTTCTGCTTGTGATAAAGATAAAATAACCCGTTTAAAAGAATGCAAAATATAAAAGCGGATAAGGGTTGTACGAATGTGTAGCATGTATATAGCATTATTAATGTAACGACTTGGCTGTTCTTTGGCTTTTTAATTTGGATGATGGTCAAAGGGAAAATAAGCAGAGGTAAAATGAAAAGCCAAATGTCGGCACTGCCCATTTTTCCCATTAATAATAAAGGAACAGATCCGATAGCTAATAGGGTAGCAAAAAGTGAAGGTCGTACACCAAAAGTTTTGCTGCCCATTTTATAAAATGAAAAAAGAGCAAACACCAATAAAATTAAAGAAGGGAATCGTAATGCCCATTCATTTTTACCAACCGTCGATAAACTGCCCGAAATTAATAATTGCGGAAGGGGAGAGAAATTATCATGGAAAGAAAACAAAATTCCTTCGGATAATTGATTCAAGGATGCAATAGCCAATTCGGATTCGATGTTCCAAATCGAAAAATAATCCATCCCATAAAAAAGAGTCAGGATAAAAAGTAAAAAACAGACTGTAAGGAAAATACGATTTTCAAGTATGTTTTTCATAAGATATTGATGAGGAAAAGAAAGAGATTGTTTCTAAGAAACAATCTCTTTTATATTTTAAATTTGAATTAAAAATTAATCAGCTTTTTGGAAATTAAAACCGGTGTATTCTAGAATGTTCAAATATTGATTTTCATATCTTTCCGCTTTGTTGAAATTGTCGGTTCCGGTTTTAAAAATGGGGTCGAAATGAAATTGAGTATGCATATAATCATAACCATTTTCTTGATCCAAAAATGTATTGAACGTTGTCCCTTTTTTCTGTAACATTCTTCCAAAATAAAGCATGGTGTCATAACCCAATAGAGCATCTTTACTTGGAACAGTGCCAATTAAATTATAAAAATCTCTTCTAAAATTTTGAACATTTTCGTTATTTTTATCCATAAAATTAGGGTGGGAGATATGGATATTTAAATATTCGTAATATTCATATCCGATACGTTCAAAATCTTTCCATTGTGGCATTCCGTATACTACAACATGGCTTCTATGTTTAGCAGAATAAATTTTACGTAATAAATTGGAAACGAATTTTTCATCCCAAGAAGGGATGATAAATACCGTTGTGTCAGATTGCATATAATCATGTAAAGGAATATCGTCACCATATTCTGCAACCAATTCCCTCAATTGAGGAGCCGAAGCATTCCTACTGATAACTTTATTTTCGTCTTGGAAATATTTAAAATTATTACTTTCTTTTGTTTCTTCCCTACACGCCAAAACCACTTTGCTGGCAGAGAAATTTTTTCTTACATGCCGCATGATGGATTTGCAATGTGTTTCTAAAGAAGGATTAACCTGCACATAATTCGGATTCTCTTTTGTAATCGAAACTTTAGGGTTCCAAGGAGAAACTAGAACTGAATTCTTTTTCCCTTTCACCCATTCGGCAGCAGCTTTCACCGATTCTGTTTTCATGGGACCAATAATCAGATTCATGTTATAAAAATCCGGGCGGCTCATGATGGAACGAGTAATACTCGACGATCCTTGAGTATCATAGGTATAAACATTTAGTTTGACACCTTCAGTGCCCAAGCGATCCAATGCCATTTTCACCCCGGCATAAAACTCGATGGATTTAATCGAAGTTTTGCTCCGAACTTGTCCATAGGTTTCTTTATGCGTATTAAATGGAGCCATGATGGCGACATTATAACTCCCTTGTATATTTTCTGTGGGGGTAGTCTCAATCGGAACAACAGGGTCTGTCGGCTCGGTTGGAGTAGCGGGTTCATCCGGTCGGGTGGGGGGCTTTTCCCCCGGTCTTACCGGGCGGTTGGGAGCATCTGCAATCGGAGGATAGTCATTTGGTTTGGTTTGGAACTTGACCGTATCCACTTGTGTCGGGTCGACTCTAGGGCCATCAACCGTGGCAGGTGGAGTATCCTCATATTTTTCTGTTTTCCTAAATTGCTTACAGGAACCCAAAGAAAAAACAAAAATCAACAACAGGAACAATCCCTTATTCCCATTCAATCGTAGCGGGTGGTTTTGTGCTAATATCATAAACGACTCTATTAATACCTTTAACTTGATTAATGATTTCACTAGACACTTCGGCCAGAAAATCATGGGGCAATCTGCTCCATTCGGCTGTCATTCCATCTACAGAATTAACGGCTCTAAGTGCGATTGTATTTTCATAGGTTCTTTCATCTCCCATCACTCCAACAGATTGAACGGGGAGAAGGATGGTGGCAGCTTGCCAAACTTCATCATACAAACCATGTGATTTGAGCTTATTGATGAAAATAGCATCTGCTTCTTGGAGCAAAGATACCTTTTCAGGTGTAATATTACCTAAAATTCGAATAGCTAATCCTGGACCGGGGAATGGATGGCGACCAACAATCGTTTCGGGTATATTCAAAGAACGACCTACATTTCTTACCTCATCCTTGAAAAGCATCCGTAATGGTTCAACGATTTTAAGGGCCAATTTGTCGGGTAGCCCTCCCACATTATGATGGGATTTTATGGTGACGGATGGACCATGAACAGAAACAGATTCTATCACATCCGGATAAATCGTTCCTTGCCCCAACCATTTGATGTTCTCAAATTTATTGCCTTCCTCTTCAAATACTTCGATGAAGACCCGTCCAATGGTCTTTCGTTTTTTCTCTGGATCGGAAATGCCATCCAATTCATTCCAAAAACGATGTTTTACATCCACACCCTTGATGTTCAATCCCATTCCCTTATAAGAATCCAAAACCTCTTCGAATTCATTTTTTCTAAGCAGTCCATTATCGATGAAAAAACAATATAAATTTTCACCTATGGCTTCGTGAAGGAGCATGGCTCCCACACTGGAATCCACGCCACCCGAAAGAGCCATCAGAACCTTATCATTTCCAATTTTTTGCCTCAATTCCTTAACGGTTTGTTGGATGAAGGCTTCAGGCGTCCAATTGCCAGAACACCCGCAAATATTTTGGACAAAATTGCGAATCATGGTTTTGCCATCCAAGCTATGGGTCACCTCAGGATGGAATTGGATACAATATACCGGATGCTCAAAGGCTTGTTCTTTGGAGCGATAAGCTGCCACAGGAATAGAGGAAGTACCAGCTAATAATTCAAAATTATCTGGAATTTCCATAATGGTATCACCATGAGACATCCAAACTTGGGAATTTTCTTGAACCCCCTTCAAGAAAACATCTTTTTTATGGATGATGGACAATTCGGCTTTGCCATATTCCCTTTTTTCGGATCGTGCCACCTTACCATGATAATGATGGGCGATATATTGGGCACCATAGCAAACACCCAAAACAGGTCGGGCTCCTATTAGGCGATCTAGATCCGTCCTCAGTGTATTTTCTTCTAGCACTGAAAAAGGACTACCCGATAAAATGATTCCTTTGATTCCCTCATCAATTTCAGGTATTTTATTGAAGGGGACTATTTCACTGTAGACATTCAATTCGCGGATTCTTCGGGCAATGAGTTGGGTATATTGCGAACCAAAATCTAAGATCAGTATTCTTTCGTTTTCCATGCCGCAAAGATAGTATTTCGTTTGGCAAAAAACGGTTTTAATTCCGAATGATAATCAACATATCAGAAAATTAATGAGGAATAAACATCAACCTTTATCTTCTAATTTATTCCGATCCAAAAATGGCATATGAGGAATCAATAGGCTCATCCAAACCGCAACACTAAAATATAGAGACATCCAAACAAATTCATAACGCCAATCTTCATAAGCATGGGTAAGATGCCAAACCTGACATACTTCAGAGAAACCTTCGGAAATACTCAGATAAGTTTTATTTAAGGCTTCTGCTTCCCACCAATTGAAAACATATTCGGGTACATCAATACACAACATATATAATATATATCCAATGCCACTAATCATTCCGAAATTGAAGAATGTTCTTTGTATTCCTCTATAGTGAGGTCGAGCTAAATAAAAGCCATAAACGGTAATGGCAGCAGCCACAGCCCAAAGCGATTCTTCAATAGCAGTTCCTAGATAATTCGTACTTAAACATGCGTACCAAGAACTGATTTCAGCTATAATGACGATGGGTAAAGGCAATTTTGCCAAAAAACGGATGGTCTCATTTTTAGTATATTTCCCTGCTTCATATAAAATAAGGCTCCATTGTGCAACAAAACTCAATTCGGCGATAGTAGCGACAGAACGCCCGATAGCGACACAAGAAATCCAAGAATCATATAAAACGATTCTTCTTAGATCTCCTCTGGGAAGAATAGAACGAAAACCACACCCCAAAGTATATATGCCGGAAAGGATAAGTTGCCATGTCCGAATCTGCCATATTTTTGGAGGAGTATGATCTTTTTTTTGGTTTAATTGATAAAAAGAGTACAGGAGAACGAGAACATTAAAACCAGCAAGAAAGGATAAAAACCACCACCAGCTCATGACCGCATTAGATGAATTCATAATTCAATATTTTAACTTTGAATATATGAACATTGTTTGAATTCTCATCATT
>JAHDDR010000157.1 GCA_020629255.1 Saprospiraceae bacterium
TAATCAAAATAATTACTGTTTCTATCTCCAAAAGCCAATTTTAAACATGCTCTTAGAATTAATTTTCCACCCACCTATTTTTACAATAGGTGGGTGGTTTTTTATAAGGATATAAAAATAGAAGAGATACCTAAATAAAGGCACAAAGGAGTAAAAACCTGTTTATCTTTTACGGCAAATAAGGTATTTCTTTTCTTTCTGAATAAACCAAACATATTAAAATCTCCAATTCCCCTTAATAGGAAAATCCCTCCAATAATTCGAGTGAATATGATAATCATATGATGTGGTAAGAATGAAAAGAGATTAGCATAGTTAGATAAAGTAATAATAGAAAGCATTAAAAGTCCTATGGCAACAATTAAGGTTGCCACATTCATTTTGGTCCTATTCTTTTCGTTGAAAAAATCGGCTTTGAATTTTTCAGGTATGGTATGCTGTATCCCCCATTTTCCTCCGAATGCCCAATAAAAATGAAGGCCGGAAATAAATAAAAGAATCATAGTATTAATGAATGTCAAAAAGGTATGGAGCATATATTTTATGTTTAATGTAATAAGGTAACATCTCCGGAAAGCATCGCTTTTTCCCCATTGAATAATTCGAATTCGACTATATATACGAATACGCCTTGTCCCATTTTTTCTCCTCTGAAAAATCCATCCCAACCAATGTCATGTGAAGAAGGATCGTGAGGATCGTAAGAAGGTTGTTCGTAGACTAATTCACCCCATCTCGAAAATACTTTAATATCAAGAATTTTTGTAACTCCTTTCCCCGGATAGACAGAAAATATATCATTATGTCCATCAAAATTAGGTGTGAAAACGTTGGGGATATATAAATTATAATCGCCCAATACTTGAATGTTTAAAGTGTCGGACGTATTACATCCATCAGGAGTGATAGCTTCCAAATAATAACTGATGGGAAAAAGTGGGGTAGAAACCGGATCGATACAATCAGAACAAGTCAAGAAAGAGGTATCGCTCCAAGTCCATTCCAACTGGCTCCAAGGAATATTGGAAGTCATTTCGATAGGAACAGAATGACCTATGTAAATGGTTGTGTCTTCATTTAATTCAATATCAAAAACATAGGGTGTGTCGATACTGAAATTAATTTCATCCCAGCAATGAGGGGCGGATTCATCATAAATGAATAAATCATAATTGTCTATATATAAATGTGGCATGGAGTCCAAGAATTCTTCGCCCAAAGAATCCAATGCATAGAAGTTTTCATTGTCGAACGTGTAAGTGAACGGGCCGTTTCCTCCTTCTAGTTCTTCTATGTATATAGTACCCGTTAGGTCGCCCTCGCAAGCAGGTTGTTGTATGCTATACGTTGCTTCAAAAAAGCAAGAGCAGCTTTCTTGTGCTACTTCAGCCTGAGAGGTGCAAAAAGGATCTTCATTGTCGATGAAAGTCAAGGTATAAATGTTGCTGTCCAAAGATAGTAGCGTTATTAAAGTATCGGTATCATAAGGGAAGGGGCCATAGTACCGATTACCATCATAAACCGTAAAACCGGTACTGTTGCCAGGGTTGATTACTCCCATGTTGAAAAAGACATCAAAGTAATCATCATCAGAACTGGTGTCGGTACCACTATTATTACAGTCACCGATAGAAAGGGAATCAATCATGTTATCACAAACCGGAATAATTACGAGTACAACGCTTTGTCCATGATCTCCGCAATTAGATTGTGTGGATACGAAGAGGGCGACCTCCTCATTCAGATAATCTTCTTCTCCTAAATAATAATTAGTAATAGAAGTATTCGGGCTGCTGAAATATCCATCCCCTCCAGTAGTCCAATTTATATCTGTTGCACCTCCAATATTGGCGTCGAGGGTTATCATGCTGTCAGAAGAATTGGTATATAGTGTATCTGGAATATTAAAGTCAGGAATAATGGATACATTGGTTAGGGTAGAATTGGATGTCATGGTTTGGATGCCCCCATTCGCTAAATCGGGAACATTCTGTAAGGTCGCCGTATTGATGAGGGCTCCTGCCGTTGTCCAGTCTCCCAAATAAGCATCCATAGAAAAAGTAGCGACAGTTTCCGCTTCTACATAATCAATAATAAAAGAGGCGTTCCCTCCTGAAATATTGGAAGAACCAATGCTCAAACCATTCAGATTATAAGGTTGGAAAGTCCAGGTAACCGGGCTGGGTAGGATGTCGGTAAATTCAATACCTAATAAGGGAATATTCGTTTGGTTATCTATGGTGAAAGTATAAGAGACAAAACCATCTTCACAGATGTCCGTAATGCTCACATCTTTATTGAAATTAATAATGGTGGAAGGGCAGTCGGGTTCTCCGGCGATCTCTACATCTTCGGCAGTGGTGTTGGCGCCATCAAAATCAATATATACTTGGTTACTAGGGCCATTCAATATGACATCTTGATCCCCATAATATCCGTCGGGGGCTGCACTAGCGTTATAGGTGTAGGTAATTGAAACACAACAACCGGCTACTAAATTATAGGTGTTGCCATTGACGACCGCACAACCATTATCATTAATACTTGTTCCTTGTAGTACAAAACTGGACGGAGCCATATCATTTACCATAACACCATAGGCATCATAAGAACTTACATTACATACATTGACAGTATAAATCACTAAATTATTACAAATGGGTGTAAACGTGGTGGCTGATTTCAAGGCTTGCAGGGTGGGGTAATCTCCGGTACAAACCGTTTCGCTATCTATATTGTTCGAATAAGCGATTTCGGGAATTTCTGTAACGGGCAAGGACATAGGCGGAATGCTACTGCCATCATCATTCAAAACAGCAAAAATATTGGCAGCGGTAGAAATGGGTAGGGTGACCGTGAAGGTTTCTGTTGTTCCGGCGGGTATGGCACAAGGAATTTGCCAAGTCATGATTTGAGTAGAACCAAATAAAGATGGGTCATTATAATAAAAGGTAACAGGCATCCCGGAAGGAAGGGATAATTCCCGCTTGGCTTCTACCGTAAAGGTGAGTTCTACGAATTGCGGGAACGGGCAACCTCCAACGGGAATGATGTTGGTAATGTCAATTTCACCATCCCGATTAAAATATACCGTAGCAGAACTGCCCGGTTCGACAGGGCACAAATATAAGTTGACAATATTTTGTGCCAAATCTTGATCCAATAAAGAATAGGCAGGGGCACCCGGTGCAAGTAAATCAATAGAAGCGACTTGTCTTAGGATTTCTCTAGTACCTGTATTTGCAAATGCAACGTCAAAGGCAATGGTAACGATATGATAGCCTTGTGCTTTGTATTCATCCGCCAAAGCAATCAAAGAGGGCGATATTTGAGAAGGTGAACCATCCGTAGATAATATCAAGACCTTGCCTACATCGGGTCTCGCTACAGATTCTAAATAATCTCCTCCGTATGTCATGGCTTGATTGGGAGAAGTGCCACCACTAAATGAACGCGTCATGTTTAGATAACCATTCAACACGGTAATATCGGTTGTCATGGGTATTTTGAGTGTGCTGCTGGTCGACCATTCTACAATGGCTGCTCTACTATCTTCTGGATTGGGACCGATATTTACTTCATTGAGGAAATCAACAAAGAATTGTTGGGACTCATTATATTCGACGGCATCAACAGAACCGGATACATCATTTAGAATCACAATATCCAAGGGTTCCTCACAAGGGAAAATCGGAGAGATTTCATCCAATAGGGTAACAGAAACGGATTGTTGATTACCGATGTCGTCCGTAACCGTAATGCTGTACGTTCCCTGGGTCAGATCCGGAATTGTGAAATTGGGGGTGCTGACCCCTAACATTTGCCCAGAAGCATCTCCACTCCATTGATAGGTAAAGGGAGCCGTACCACCCTGTGTCGTAATTTCGATACTACCATTGTACAAGCCGTAAGAGCTATTGGTCGAGGTAATGCCGATTACTTCGAAAATGCTTCCCAAGATTTCCGTAAGGATGATATTCGTTTGTATCACAACAGCAGGTGTAGGCTCTGTTATCGTAATATTGTAAATGCCTTCGGATAAATTTTCTAGGATGAATAATTCATCCTGACTGACACCGGAACCTATTTGTCCGGTTGTCGTATTTTCCCATTGATAATTAAATGGTATGCTATCGTAATTGAAAACTTCGATTTGGATAGAACCATTATCTGCATTGAGGCAAGGAGGATTGGCGTTGATGTTGACAGCTAAACCACAATCAGTAAACATCACTTCGTTTTCACTACTACAAGCTGAAGGATTATTGGAAATATTAACCGAACCTGTAATAGCTCCAGGATTATTCAAAGCATTTTGAACACCACAACAATCCGTCAAAGAAGGATTGGAGACAATTATCAAATTTCCATTAATGGAGATTAGATAGAAAAAAGCATCCAGATGCTCTAATATATCATTAGCCCTGATTTCCATAAAACCATTAATGAAAGTGATACCGGAAAGGCCATTCAAATCGATGAGGGAATCATTGTTGTAAATATAAAGGTAGCTGTTGATGCCCGTCAGATTCGAAAGACTATTGATATTTTCTAATAAGGGGTTACTATGGATGGAAAGGAATCCATTTGTAGATATGATATTGGATAAACCATCGATATTTGTCAAAACGTTGTTCCCTGAAATGCTCAAATCCCCATTAATATTGTTCAAATTCGATAAGGCGTCGATATGTTCTAAAGCGGTATTATCTTCAATGTACAAACTACCGTTGATGGACTGTAACCCAACGAGATCATCCAAACTAACCAAGTTGTTAAGCCCTTTGAGGGAAAGATATCCATCTATGGTTGAGATATTGGATAGACCAGCCAAATCTATCAGGTTGTCATTGTATTCGATGGTCATGTGCCCATTTATGGAGGTAAGGTTGGACAAAGCATTTACATTCGTGAGGTTGAAATTGTTTTTGATTTCCAAATATCCTCCAATAGAAGGAATGGCACTGATGGCACTAATATCCAATAAATTATAATTGTTATTGATGGCTAAATGCCCTCCTATAAAAGTGATATTCGATAATCCATCAATATTGGTTAATAAATCATTATTATCAATAACTAAGAACAAATCAATAGTCGTCAAATTCGAAAGAGCATCAATGTTTAAGAGGTCGTTATTGTTCATGATGGATAAATGACCACTAATAGAATTCAGGTTGGATAATGCATTGATGTTTTCTAAATTATTATTGTTGTGGATGCTTAGAGATCCAGCAATAGAAGTTATATTGGATAAAGGATCAATATTAGTTAATTTGTTGTTCCAGATAATTTCCAAATACCCATTAATGAGGGTCAGATTAGAAAGACCGTTTAAATTTTCCAATTGGGTATTCCCATCAATTTTTACATCTCCGGCGATGGAAATTACATTGGAAAATCCGTCCAGATTTTGCAATACGTCATTTTGATGAACCTTCAGAAAGCCATTAATTTGGGTGATGTTGGAAAAGACATCAATATTCAGGATATCATCCAGATTTTTGAGTTCTATATCACCACCGATAGAAGTTATATTAGACAAACCGTTCAGGTGGTCTAACGTAAAATTCGCCGTTAAAATCAAATTGCCATTAATTTGGGTAATGTTAGACAGTCCATCAATTTGAACGAGGTTGTCATTATTGGCAATAGTTAATGATCCACCGATGGATAGCAGGCTGGATAATCCATCTAAGTTGGAGAGGAAATCATGCGTTCTTATGGCAAGATGACCACCAATAGATGTTACACTGGATAAGCCATTAATATGGGATAAACCGTTTTCGATGATGGAGCAATATCCCACAATATTTGTAACATTAGATAAGCCATCAATTTGATTTAGATATGGGTTTTGAATGATTTTTAGGAAGCCATTTATGGTGAAAAGATTCGATAATCCATCTATATGATTGAGGTTGGGATTGTTTTCAATCCAAAGATATCCACTCGTTGAAGTGAGATTGGATAATCCATCAATATGTTGTAAAGCATTATTATTGAGGAGAGCCAAATACCCATTGATGGTAGTTAAGCCGGACAAGCCATTCAGATTGATTAAACTAGGGTTCCCATCAATGTCCAAATCACCATTGATGGTTGTAATATTGGATAAATTAGCCAAAGAAGTAATTGGATCTCCGGTAACAGTATCAGATATCATTAAGTTTCCCTGTATGGCAGTAATGCCAGGATTAAAAGCATCTACTTGTGTTTGGGAGTAAAAGGTTACATCTTGAGAGAATAATGTACACGAGAAAAGTATACAGACTAAAGTCGGTAGAGTAATTCTTAAGAAGGTCATACATGTTGTTTTTAGTATGATTCAAAAATGGATGAATATACTTTAGGGATATATTTTATGTCGTTTGATGTAAATATAAGGACAATTAATAAAAAAAACCAAGAAAAATAACAATCAGTCATTTAGATGTTATGTAACCGTTAAAAGCTTGGATATTTAAGATTTATACGCTCTTTTTTTGAGCAGAATGAACATATTTTGGGCAAACCTGCGTCATAACTGTTAGATTTGTATAGTTTTTGCACCCTTTCCTATATGAGATCCAATCATATTATTCATTAAACAGCAGGAGATTATATTCATGATATCCAAGTTTGCCACCATAACTTTAAGTGCCTCCAATTCAAAGATAATGGATAGGGTTACTTTTCAGCGAATGGTTTTGTGTTTGGCTATTTTATGTAATAGTTTCATATTGTTGGGACAAACTAATACTTGGACAGGAGCATCAAATGCACTTTGGAGTAATCCAGCCAACTGGAGTCTAGGAATAGTACCCCTTGCCACTCATGATGTACAGATTCCGGTTACGCTTTTTGGTTCTCCCCAAGTCGATGCAAATGCAGTCTGCCAATCCATTATTATAAATGCTTCAGCAATGCTTACGATCAATAATGGAGTTACCTTAACAGTGGATGGAGCAGTATCGGACGGGATCTTAAATAGTGGTACAGTTATAAATAATGGAATCTTGGAAATCACAAATACAGGACGGCATGGTTTCTATAATGCCGTTGGAGCAGCTCAACTCATCAATAATGGAACATTGGATATAGATGGAATTACATCATCAGGGATTTATAATCGTTTTGGAACGATTACGAATTCCATTACTGGAATGGTCAATATTCAGAACGCTGGGGAACATGGTTTTTATTCATCGGGTAATGCCACTGATTCTGCTACAATCATTAATGATGGAATCATGAATATTGGGCCTAATCTTGGGGTAAGGGGGATTTTTCAAGAACAATACTCTGATTTTATAAACAATGCAACAGGGCTTCTTGTAATTGATGGAGCTCCTCAACACGGTGCGCTGATTCGGCGTTTTTCTACCTTAACGAATTATGGGGTTATCAATATTAGTAATTCCTCTAATGGAATAACACTAGTACTTAATGCAGCATTTTATAACCAACTAGGAGCTACCGTTAATATAATGGATATCAATAATAGAGGGATATATGTAAATACAAGTAGTGATGGATATAATTATGGAGAAATTAATATTTCCATGGCGAATAGTGGAAATGGAATTCTTTTAAATAATCAGTTAAACCCTCCTACATTTACCAATTATCCTACTGGCACTATCAATATTGATAATGGAGCAAGCGGAGTAGCCGTATTAGGGGGTGATTTTAGCAATGAAGGACAATTGTTTTTGGGAACGAACATTTCCAGCGAAGCTATTTACATTCCTTCTTTGGCAAGCTCATTTGTAAATGAAGTAGGAGGAGAGCTGTATGGTCATGGAGATGTCAATGTTGCTTACACTTTTGTTAATGAAGGAATTCTTATTCCGGGCTATGATATCAATGGATTTTTCTTCCAAGGAGAATGGAATATGACTAGCACGGCCATTTATATGGCGGATATTGCAGGAACAAACGGACCTAATGTAACCAGTGGGAATGATCAAATTCAGGTCTTGGGGAATGCATCCCCTTCCGATGCCATCTTGGCGGGAACATTACATATATCTTTGATCAATGGATTTGTACCTATTCTAGGAGATGCCTTTATATTAGCTACTTTTGATGGAGGATATGAAAGTACTTTTGACCATGTCATTTACCCAGCGGCACCCTGTGGAACCGTTTGGAATTTAGAATATAACCCTAATAATGTGACATTGGTCTTGGAGGAGGTAGGCGTGAGTTTTTTGAGGTAAGGAAAATCAAGATGAGACAAAAAAGAAAAGTAGTCAGATTTACTGACCACTTTCCTACAAAAATAATTCTTTTTTACATTTATTGTCGAACAGCAACAGTAGTAGTCGAACATCCGGAAGTTGGATCAGGAGGTAGAACTACCGTGAGTTGATCTCCAACCAACTCATAAGTACCTGTTGTTTCTACGCCATCTTGATCTACCATTGTAATTTCTCCGTTATCCAATGTGTATGTGCCGGTAGTTGTGTCACTTTGAAAAGGAAACCCTCCGACAGTTATAGAAATAGAAAGCGTATAATTAGTATCTGTATAAACGATGCCTTGTTCTACACAAAATTCAGCCCCAGTACTAGGATCCGTATCACAGGATACCCCGTTTTCATCAAAGTTAAGTGTGATGTTTCCCATTGGATCGGTGCAACCAGATGTAGTCAGGGACGTTGCTTTCCAAGAACCAGCTAAGGTCTCTCCATCTTCATCTTTTTTACAACTAGTAAATATCAAACAAAAAGAAAGAATAGCGAATGCTAAAAATTGAAAATTGAATTTCATGTTTTTATTTTTAGTAATGGATAAAATATTCTGCAAATATAACGAAGATAAAACGAAAGGAAAGATACTTCTGCTTCCTATATACACAAAAAGGCGACCTAAAACATATCTGTCTTGGCCGCCATCTCGGATGAAACTATAAAACTACTATACTGCTAAAAATCATTTCTCACTAAAAAAAGCCGTCGGAAACCTCATTAACCGAAAACCTTATGAAGAAAACCAATAAGTTTTCCAACGGCTTTAAAATACAATTAATACAAATAACCTTTTGTCTATATCTATAGTACCACGAAACAAATAAAGGTTGCGTGGCATTAATTTTTTTTTGATTTTTTTCAAAAACCATCAGGCAGGTATCCTGCCTGCCCGATGGAAGATCAAATTAAATCTACTGTCCGTTTTGTAACTTTTTACAAAAGGATAATGGTTCGAAAACTACACACTAACTGAAAATTATTCTTGATACGATTTTGTAGAATTGGACTACAAAACGTTTTTCTATTTTTTAAAACTTATACGCCAAACCGGTTTCTAGCCCCAAAGCATATTGATACTTACTTCCTATTTTTGTGGTGGTAGGACTACCCAACCGGGCTTCGAAAGTGGGTTCTACAAAAACATTCCAATGGTCTTTTACTTGGTAAGAAACGCCGGCTCCTACTAAATAATCCATGGTGAATTTATGGGGAGCTTGATAAGCCAATAATTGGGCATCATCAATTCTTACGCCAGTTAAACCAGTCGAAATTTCTTTCTCTCCCATTCCTTCGGAAAGAAGTACATTTCCTACCAGACCTGCCTTTGCCGAAAGTTTGAATTTATTTTTCTTGATTGAAAATTCGCCCACTAATGGAATTTCCAACTCCCTTTCTCTGAAGCTTGTTTTCATATGGATAGGGATAAGATCCCCAACTTCCATTTCTGCATTTGGAGAACGAATCAAATCGTATTGTATCACACCATCTGCAATGGCCATGCTTTCCATATTACTCCAAGGTTGGGATACAAAATCTCCTTCCTCGTTCATGGTCTCTATATCCGACTGATAAGATAAAATCTCATTGTAATTGATATCAGAACGTCTGTTCTCTAATCGGATACCCGAATACACCGACCAATTATCATTAAACTCATAACCTACTCTTAAACCGAAGTCGGATGCAATAGCCATCGTTTCTTCAGCTTTGATTTTAGTTTCCATAGATGAATCCATGGAATAAACTCTTCCTACAAGTTGGGGTTGAACGCTCGCACCAATAAACCAGCCTTGTCCTTTTTTTCTATCAAAAGAAACATTATCCTCGACCACCTCAAAAGGTCTTAATTGGACAATCGTGTTTTTTTCTTGATAGGCTAATGGTTGAAGTTCTGCCTGCCCTTGTGTTTTTTCTTCTTTTATAGAATGATGGATAGGAAGGGGAGAATTAAAATCAGTATTATTTACGGGTTCATGGTTCACAAAAGTTGTTTTTGAAATATGATTTGTATTTGAATTTATGTTAAGGATCGTTGGGTTTGCCTTTTCTTCATCTTGTTTAGATTTTTGAGGAGTTATATTTAATGCAATGTTGTTGTCCAGAATATTTTCTTGAGAAATTACAGGTACAAGGATTTCTTGGATTTGGGATGTTTTACGCTCTATTTGGAAATCATTGATATTGGTATCGGCAATGGTCGTTTTTGTAATAGATGATGGTGGGTGGAACAGAGATACACCCAAGAAAAGAATCAAGCAGGCAGCCACGGCTCCACTCGCCCAATAGATCTTTGGAGTACGGAGGCTCCCGGGTACCGGAGGGATATTGGGTTCCAATCTGTCCCACATGGCATCACCTGGGTCTTCCTGATAGGAAAACAACCTTTCTTGGAATAGGTTTTCCAGATTATCTCTGTTGGTATCTTGATGATTCTTCATAAAAATAATTCCTACAACTTAAATTAAAATTCTTTTCAGTTCCTTTCTCAAATAAGCTTTGGCTCTGGATAATTGGGACTTGGACGTGTTGACACTCACGCCCAATTGTTCAGCAATTTCCTTATGGGAATAACCTTCAATTACATATAAATTGAAGACGAGTCTATACCCTTCCGGCAATTGTTGTATCACCTTTACCAAATCTTGGGCTTCCAATTCACTAATGATGTCATCGTCGGTCGATAAATTCGATGACATTTCATCAGAATAATCATTGAAGACCAAACGCTTTCTTTTTCGGATGAACC
>JAHDDR010000158.1 GCA_020629255.1 Saprospiraceae bacterium
AAAACAAAACATCACAGCACTTCTCAAAAAAACATCTCCCAATGTTAGTCCAAATGAAATAGCCAATTCGCTTTCTCGAAGTGTAATTATAAGCCGAGGGAAGTTCATGAGGGAGGTGACGGCTAATGCGCCTAAAATAGTTATTTTGGTTTGGTTTTGAAACATTCGTTATTAGCTGCTATTCAAAAAATTATTTGTGAGGTAAATTAAAGCCTCAAACACAATCATCCACTAATAGACAACATTCCTTAGTCACCTCGGTAGCTGACCGATATCCTAGTGACTCTCTCCATTTCATATTTATAATACCAATGTATCGATAGAGTTGTTTTGTTCCATACAACTCGGATCAGTTACTTTTCACCAATCAATTGTAGAATAAATTCTATACGTCTCCTCTAATTCTGCAAAAACCCCACTTTCCCAAAAACACACCGCACTACTGTAACACCCACTAATTCACCAAACTCTTTTTGGGTAAGTCCATGTTCTTTACGTACCTTGAATATTCTCTTACCCAATAGAGCCGATTCCTCCCAAGATAAGGTGTGTATCTACTGGTTTACATACTTTTAGAGAAATTGGTAATAGGGGTAAGTAACACTTGGAGTCAAAAAAACGCACTTAATTTAATTGTTCTTTTTTGATACTGCTCAATCCTTTATTGGGTTCGTCCACATCTTTGATTCTATTTTTCCACCAAAGGAATCCTATTGTGCTTACAATTAGATAAGGCATGAAGAATAATACAAAGATGCCCAAGTTCAAGCCTACAACATCACTTTGTTCTGCCGTTGCTTTACACATCGCACATTGAGCTTCTGCATTTTGAACAAAAAGTAATGAAAGTGTAAGTAGAGCTATGCTTGTAATTATATATTTTTTCATCTCCATTGGATTAATAATATAAAGATACGATATTTAATCATGAGCTAGTCTAAATCCGATCATATTGTTTCTGAATATTTCTGATCGACTCGTTCGATAATGCACGGCTTGGTATCGTTTTATTTTGTACCAACTGCCTCCTTTTGTAACTCTGCCTGTACTTCCTCCAGTTTCCCAAGCTTTCCCATTTTTAGGAATATCATCTATTTTATTATGCCAAGTGTCTTGGCACCATTCCGTAACATTCCCCGTCATATCATACAAACCGAAAGCGTTGGGTTTTTTACTGCCCACTGGATGGGTTTCTTTGTCTGCACTATCACTATACCAAGCTACTTCATCAATATCATCGCTACCGGAATACATTAAATCGGAATTGCTTCTTGCGGCATATTCCCATTCTGCTTCGGAGGGCAATCTGTATTTTTTTCCGGTTTTGGAATTTAATTTTTTAATGAACATTTGAACATCCTTCCAAGTAACAGTTTCTACAGGACATAAATCACAATCTTTAAAATGACTTCTATTTTCTTTCATGATTTCTTGCCACAATTTCTGGGTCACTTCGAATTTCCCCATTTTGAAAGGAGCTACGTTCACCCCTTCTATCGCTATCCAGTTACTTTGACAATTTCGATCCCTCATTTCTTCACAACCCATTGTAAAAGTACCACCCGGGATATCTACCATTTCCAAAGAATTAATAACAAGAGGTTTTACATGTTTATCATCCTCAATTATTTTTGTATCTGATTCTTTATCTTTAGGTAGTGTTCCTTTTTTTTCTTTTATATTATTTTCGGGTTCCTCTTTTTCTATTTTTGTTGTTGTTTTGATATCATCATTATTATTTCTAATACCTCCTTTTCCTAAAAAATATTTGAGTCCTATTCCAAGCAACGCTAGCAACACAACAAGACCCACTATTTTCGTCCAATTCGTTTTTGATGGTGAAATTTCTTTCTTGGGAATTGTTTTTTGCTCCACTTCTTTTTTTACATGTTGGATGGAAGGCTTTGCATTTTTATTGCCATTCATGAAATCAAAAAAATACGAGGGTAAATCATTAATGATTTCCAAGAGTGAATATGTAATTCTATTTATTTCTTTTTCACTTTCTTTATCATCATCAATACCTAAATTATCTTTTCGTTCTACTCTTTCCCAACGTCCCTTCAACATTAAAATATCATCATGTGTTTTTTGAATTTTCTCAACATGATGAACCGATAGATATTGATTTAAATCTTTTCTTAAATCTTCTAATAATTCTTCTGTCCTATCTTCCCCCACATATTCCTGATAATATAATTTATTATAAGTAGGCATATTTTGATTTTTTGGTTATAATCTTTTTTAATAATATGGACGAAGCAGCCAATAACAAATCGGTCCCGAAACAGCTACGAATAACCAAATCGGAAAAACATATTTCGCCATTTTCCGGTGTGCTTCATATTGCCCGGTATAAGCTCGGATATATGTAAATAATATAAAAGGAAAAACGACTGCTGCTAAAATAACATGGGGAATTAAAATAGCTAAATAAACCGTTCGCATACTTCCAACTGCTGCTGCTTCAGCAGCATCTAGGATTCCATCTTTATTCGCATCGCCGAAAACAACCTCTTGGGATGTAAAGTGATATATCACATAAGACAATAAAAACAAAACAGAAAACACCATCGCCACATTAATCGCCTTTTGATGATTTTTCATATCTTTTTTCTTGATAAAGATTAAGGCTACAATTAAAGCTATTGCCGCTAAAGCATTCATCGAAGAATGGAACGGAGGCAAAAAACTAAAATCCATCCCTTCGGGTAATGGTATTTTCACTCTCCTCATCATTCCGACCAACAAAAGCACAACTGCTGTCACCACCCAAGCCCATATATTTAATTGTTTGGCTTTTTTTAAATCCGGTTTATTATTTTGCAAATCTCCCATTATTATTTCTCTTGTTCCGGTGAATAAATAATATCAGCTTTCGGGGGGCGGGGCATCAATAAGGACATAGTAACAATCATTCGATTTACAGAAGAGGTATCTTTGAAAGAAAAATAATTCCGAACCAATCGATTCGTATCCACCAACATAAAATGTTCGAGAATAGGATGTTCTTCTTTTAAAGTAATTTTCCTTTCAAAATCCGAATCATGAATAAACGACCATTTGTCAATATCTATCTGATGTTGTTTCGAATAGGAATTAAAATCAAAATCCGTATCCTGATTTGTATTGATAGTTAAAAACAAAACCCCCGGATTATCCTTGAATTGTTCATATACATAATTCATCATGCCTATGTTTTTTCCCTTGGAAGATTCGTTTCTGATTCCAACAATGGTCAAAGATTTATCATATTTTCGGGAGTCTACTTTTTGACTGTCTGTATTAATAGCTTCGATTTCAGGCAGGGTTCCATAGTCTCCCAACTCTGCCATAACCCCCCGATAAAAATTAGCACCGGTATTTAAAAAATACCAAGATCCAGCTGGCAAAACGACTAGGAATAAAAATAACGCCAACTTTGTGACAATCCCTTTCAGCTTACTATTGTTCTCTTCTACCATTGTTTATTTTTAGTATGATAACAATATCCAATAAACATTATTTTATATAAAAAGGCGAGATACAATACCTCGCCTTTTTTATCTTAAAATGGAAAAAATAAAATTTAATTATTCATGTCCGCCTCCATGTTCAGCATCGTGGCTTCCTCCATGCCCGGTATCATTTTCATGATTATCTCCTCCATGATTATGTTCATGATTATGACCCTCGCCATCTTTATGTTCATGTTCATGTTTATGACCCTCGCCATCGGTATGATGTCCGTCCTCATGTCCGTGATGTTCACCACCATGATGTCCATCATTGTGAACGTCTTCCTCAATCACTTTTTTTTTGAAGGTAGGAATGACTCTTTCTTTTTCCCCTTCCACATAATACGATTCTGCTTTCGCTGAATTTTTAGCATTTACGAGTTCACGGCTGTTATTCCATTCGGAACCTTCTTGGAAGAACGCAATAATGGCCCAAACCAAAAGAAGCATCGGTAATAAAACCGTCATGGCCAAACCTTTGGCTTCATACCGCATGTGCATGAATTCATAAATAATGAAGTAAGCCTTATAGACAGAAAGGGCAATGATAATAAAACCAACTACATAAGCTACCCAAGTTAAGTCTTCCAGACCTGCAAAAATATGACCTTTACCTAAAAGGGAGAAAAATACTTCAATAAGTGTTACTACCGCTAATAAAATCAGCCCCGCATACACCTTTTTGATTCCCTCCTCATAACTATGACCTGCCATTTTTTAATATTTTTTAGTCATTAATAATACAGCCTTCGGCTGATGTAATGATATTCTTTTTTAAAGAAGATAAAATACTAGGAATACGAATACCCAAACCAAATCTACAAAGTGCCAGTACAGACCGACCTTCTCCACCATTTCATATCCATTTTTCCGTTTCACATACAATCCACTCATCACGTTTACCATGATGATGATTAGAAATATCACACCAGAGAATACGTGAAAACCGTGGAAACCGGTGATGAAAAAGAACAAGGCACCGAATGCTTTGGGTCCCATTAACATTTCTTTGGTCTCACCTGCCTCATTTTTATATTTCAATGGGTGGAATTTTCCATCATGCATGTGAATCAAATAACCATCACCTGCATTAAAAGTATCATCTTTGTGGATGTGGTGACCATCTCCTTCTAGATAAGTCCCTCCTTCGTAGTGGGTTCCAAAAGGATTGGTGGTCATTGTCATGTGTTCTTTTCCAATCAAGTTCGACCACTCCCAAGCCTGACAGCTCAAGAAACCGATACCACCGATAATGGTAAGGAACATCCAATAGGTAACACCTCTTTTGTTCTCCCGATGTCCTTCCTGTACGGCACGAACCATCGTTACAGAACTGATGATCAATAAGAATGACATGAATGTTACGAATAACAAAGGTGCTTGTCCATCCCAAAAGGTGAACCATTTTTCAATTCCGAATGGAGCCGTAGAGAATACAACGTCCGGTACGGGCCATGTAGGAGAACTGAAACGCAAGGTTCCATAAGCGATTAAGAATCCTGCAAAGGTAAAGGCATCCGACAAAAGGAAATACCACATCATCAGTTTACCATAACCGACCTTAAAGGGTTTTTTCCCTCCCGACCATGCTTCATCTTGCAATTCAACGTCTGCGTCGTGTACAACTGTATCAGCCATTATGACTCTTGTTTAATGTCTGTTTATAAAATAATTTGATTAGAGTACATTGATGAATACTATCAACAAATATACCCAAAGTATATCTACGAAATGCCAATACGTTACCGTTCTGGCAAATCTTTGTTTTCTCGTTTCAGTTATCTTATAAGGCAGTAAAAATGCATGGGCATTTGCTAGAACCAATGCACCGATACCTCCTAGAACGTGTACGGCATGTAATGCAGAAACGACATAGGTTATGGCTCCGGAAGCATTCCCTGTGATGTGGATCCCCATCCCTTGCATCGCCATCCAACCTTTGTATTGGAAAACGACAAAAAGGCATCCTAAAATCAAGGAAACAGGAAGCAGACCTCGATAGAGTCCTACTTTTCCGTTTTTATATCCCCAATAAGATACATGTAATGTAATACTGCTCAAAATGATGACTGCCGTATTCCAAAAAAATAAGGACGGCAATGTAAATTCCAACCAATTCCCAGATGATTCCCTGACCAAAATAAAACTGGTCATGGCAGCGAACATCATACACAAAGAGGCAATCGCTATCCATAACATAAACATTAATGGATGGATTTTACTCCTGTTGCCGACGAATCTGGATTCTTCTTTCGATGCTGCCATTATCATTATCCTAGAAATTGTTGAACGACCAATGCTCCAAAGACCAATGGCAGATAAAAGAATGAACTGAACATCAATTTTAAGGCAGATTTCCTCGTTTTCTCTTTTGAAAAACGGAAACAAAACCACATATAAATCATTGTCAGAACTACCATAAATGATAAATTCACAAGACCTATATATTCGTATGTATATAACCCTCCGATCAAGGGTAATAAAAATGCAGCGTATATCAATGATTGGATCCCTAAAGATTTAGCATCCGCATCATCTCCAATGATTTGGAATCCTGCTTTACGGTAATCATCTTTTGCCAAATCAGCAATTGCCCAAAAATGAGGGAACTGCCAAAAAAACATGATACCGAATAATATCAAACCTAAAACGGTAATTCCTCCCTCAAAAGCAACACTACCTATCAAAGCGGGCATCGCTCCGGGTATGGCTCCTATTATGACTGAAAATGGCGTTAATCTTTTTAAGGGTGTATATAAAAATGCATACAACACCAAAGAAATAGCACCTAGAACCCCAGCAATGGGATTGATTAATGCTAGAAGCATTAATCCGAGAACACTCATCCAACCCGCTGTCAAAACCGCATCGGAAATGCTCATTCTTCCTTGTGGAATCGGGCGATTTTCAGTCCGTTTCATCATTCTATCATAATCCTTTTCCAGTACTTGGTTCAAGGCATTTGAGGCACCAGTTACTAGAAAGCCTCCAATTAATAATAATATGATTTCCCTAAAGGATACATATTCTCCAGCAGCAATACAATAAGCCAACAAAGCAGATATCACCACCATCAAATTCAATCTGAATTTGACCAACTGTTTGTAATCATCTATTTTTTGAAATAGTGATTCAAAACCGGTTTGATATGTAGTTTGTTTTGCCAACTGTTCTTAGCTATAAATTTATTTTATGCTTTAATGAGGATGTGCCTCATCAAACTCTTTTTCCTTTTCAGATACGGGTTCTACTTGAGGGATGAATTCTTCTCCCATTTTACCATAATCGTATGCCCAACGATGAACCGCAGGAATACCTCCTGGCCAGTTTCCGTGTCCTGGGTTGATAGCTGTCGTCCATTCCAATGTCGTAGCACCATAAGGATTCCTAGTGGTTTGCTTCTTACCATAGAAGATGCTATAGAAGAAATTAATCACAAAAATTACTTGGAACCCGAATGTGATGATCGCTGCTATTGTAATGAACTCATTTGTCGCTGCGAATTGGTTAGAGAAATCAAACGTAGAGAATGAGTAATACCTTCTTGGCACACCTGCCATACCAATGTAGTGCATGGGCCAGAATACAGCATATGCTCCGATCATTGTTCCCCAGAAGTGGATTTTCCCTAGTGTATCGTTCATAAATCGACCGTACATCTTAGGGAACCAATGATAAACCCCGGCAAACATTCCAAAGAAGGCTGCAACTCCCATTACGATGTGGAAGTGGGCAACTACGAAATAAGTATCGTGCATAGGAATATCGATAGCCGAGTTTCCTAAGAAAATACCTGTCAAACCACCAGATATGAATAAGGATACAAACCCGATAGCAAATAGCATCCCAGGATTGAATCTAATATTACCTCCATATAAAGTCGATATCCAGTTAAACACCTTTACGGCTGATGGAACAGCAATAATCAATGTAAAGATCACAAAGATATTAGAGATGAATGGATTCACACCTGCCATAAACATGTGGTGTGCCCAAACGATAAAGGAAAGGAATCCAATCGCCATGATGGAATAGACCATTGCATGGTAACCGAAAATAGGTTTCCTGGCATTGACGGCCAATACTTCGGACACTAGACCCATCGCCGGTAAAATGATAATATATACCTCTGGGTGACCTAAGAACCAGAATAAGTGTTGGTAGAGTATCGGACTACCACCTACTTGCTCTAATGCTTGACCTCCAACATAAATTTCATTTAAGAAGAAACTGGTATTCAAGCCTCTATCACACATCACCAAGAAGAATCCTGATGCCAATACAGGGAAAGATAATAATCCTAATATGGCTGTTACGAAGAAGGCCCAGATGGTCAAAGGCATTCTCCAAAGGCTCATACCTTTGGTTCTAAGGTTCAATACCGTTGTGATATAATTGATACCTCCTAATAGTACGGATACAACGAAGAGTACCAAACTCAAAATCCAGAGGGTCATACCACCAGCAGATCCAGAACTCGCTTGCGGCAAGGCACTCAAAGGTGGATAAGCTGTCCATCCTCCAGAGAAAGGTCCTGTATTTAGGAATAATGATGCGAACATCACAGCACCGGCTAAGAAGAAGAACCAATAGGAAAGCATGTTCATAAAGGGCGATGCCATATCCCTTGCTCCCAATTGTAATGGAATCAAGAGATTACTAAAGGTTCCCGATAGCCCTGCCGTTAAAACGAAGAATACCAGAATCGTACCATGCATAGTTACCAATGCATAGTAAAATTGAGGATCCAAAGTTCCGACGCCTGTCGCTTCACTGATGGTAATCCATTTACCAAGTAAAGGTTTCAACCAAGCCATACTTGCTTCAGGAAAACCTAATTGCAAACGGAAAACCAATGACATCAAACCACCGATTAATCCCCAAAACATACCTGTGATCAAGAATTGCTTAGCAATCATCTTATGATCCATACTGAAAATGTAATGGGAAATAAATCCGGTCTGATATTTATCTCCGTGATGATGATCGTGGAAGCCATCGTACAGATAATCTGCATACTCTTCCACTAAAAGTCCATCATTATGTTTTAAATCTGCCATCTTCTCAAAGATTTAAATATATTTCCAAAAAGAAATTGGATATTATTTTCTTTCGTAATTACTTAGGGTTGTTTAATAAATTATCTTTTACTTCTCCTGCTTTGTCCTTGGCTTTATCAATTGCATCTCCTGCTTTATCTGCAGCAGAACTCGCAGCCTCTTTTGTTGTTTCAACTGCATTGTTTACCGCATTAGTAGCTGAATTCGCAGCATTGTTCACTGCATTTATTGCTGTATTTACACCCGTCTGAACGGCTTCAGTAGCAGAGTTAACAACATTTGTTCCCGTAATTGTTGCTGAATTAACTGTTGATTGAACAGCATTACCAACCGTAGTTGTGGTTGTACTTGTACCAACTGTTCCGCTATTTAATGGTTGTATAGAACCTGTCTCACCACCTTCTAATGGTTGTCCTTCTGGAGCTGGAGTATCGCCTGGAGTAGGAGCAGGAACATCACTTGGAGCCGGTTTAGCTTTCTTAGCTTCTCTTTCTCTAATTCTTTTCTCTATTTGAAGAGTAGGTCTACTCAAGAATGGATCATCATCTGTTCCTCTGATTTCATTGAGGTAGAATGAAGTCGATTCTGCCTGATCCAACCAAGCATTATATTCTTCTTCGGTAACTACCCTTACAATTTTCCGCATGGAGTAGTGACCTTTTCCACACAATTCTGCACACGCCAACTCGAAGTTAAATGCCTCCCATCTTTGTGGGCCGTCTGGTTCTTCTGGATCGGCCGGTACTTGCCATTCTGGGAATTGACTCAAATGATCTCTGTATTCCTCTGTGGTCATCGTAGGCGTAAACTTGAAATATGTAGGCATCCCAGGAATAGCATCCATCTTAACGAAGAAATGAGGGATATCAAAGTTGTGAAGAACATCTCTAGAAGAAATTCTTGCTCTTACTGTATGACCTTTTGGTAAAACCAATTCATCCAAAATAATGTCATCAATATTTTTAGAATCTTTAAAATCTTGTCCCAATTGATTCGAACCAGTAATCAGTTGCCAATTTTTGGTTCCTAATAAACCATCTCTTCCTGGATGGCGAAGAATCCAGTTGAATTGAAGTCCAGTGGCTCCAATCTCAATATAGTTTTTCGTTCCATTTTCAACATCTCCTGTTCCCACCTTCACATAGCCTAATGCTTCTCCATCTGCATCTACATCAGACATAGCATCATTCCAAGCGACTAATCCAAATACGACTAGAATTGCCATAACTACAGCAGGTATCGCTGTCCAGATAATCTCCAATTTATTATCGTGAGGTATAAATTCCGCTACCCTATCCTTTGAATTTCTATACCTGTAAGCAAACCAGAAAAGAAGAATGTGAGTAATCACGAAAACGATTCCAGTAAAAAATAAGGTAATATTGAACAACTGCATGATTTGAGGACCATGTATGGTCGGTAGGATATTCGGACCATACCCTAACATGTAAGGGTAATAGTAAACAGAAGTGCCCACAGCAAAAGCTAGGAATCCTACTAGGAATACAAGCATCATTCTGGCATTCCATTCATTGCCATCATGTTCTGCTTTTTCTTCTCCTCGTAAACGTGCAGCCAACTCGTTTACTTTACCAATTTGCACCACGATAACAAAAACCAAAATTGCTATCAGTATGGCTATTAAATACATCATTTTGAAACTGGTTTTATCTTTTCAGTTTTTCAAAATTACTATCCTAATAGATAATGAAATTGAGAAACTTAATTTTTGTTTTCAGATTTTAATGAAACATTACATGTATTAATGGTGATCGTCTCCTTCCATGTTTCCTCCACCGTATCCTACGTGGTGATGTAAACTCTCACCGATATAAGGATCGTTTGGTGGAACTAATGGCGCCTTAGCCAATGATGTGAATACAACAAAGAAGAACAAACCTAAAAATCCAAGGAATGTACCGAATTCCAAGAAACCCGGAATGGTGAAACCCATTTTAAATGAATGATCATGACCATGAACAGAAGCATGAGCTTCGTCGTGTCCATGATGCCCGTGGTCATCATGACCATGTGCTTCACCGTGATGATCCTTTTCATCTATGTGTTTTGTATCATGTGAATGATCCACACATTTATATTCGTGGTATTCATGCTCTGTATGCAAAGCACCCGGTTTTATCATCTGGAAGAAATCTACCCAGTGACCGAACAGACAAAGACATGCTACTAGCGTTAAAGTACCGAACTTTCTTTTTGTGTCATTTCTCATCAAGACCAATAAAGGCAAAAAGAAATTCAAGGCAAGATTACCCCAGAACAACAATGAAAAGTGCTCCATTCTACCATTGAAATAAATGGTT
>JAHDDR010000159.1 GCA_020629255.1 Saprospiraceae bacterium
AATGAGAAAAAGCTTCTTCGG
The DNA here is from genome assembly GCA_020629255.1 of Saprospiraceae bacterium. GTDB lineage: Bacteria > Bacteroidota > Bacteroidia > Chitinophagales > Saprospiraceae > JAHDCE01. The sequence goes on from JAHDDR010000159.1 coordinate 22, forward strand.
AATAAGTCATCCAATCCAATTGTATTTCCCGACCTTTTTTATAACCACTAAAAGAACCTAATTCAACAGGTAAGTCCGAACGATTGGTATCAATGGCTCTTTGTATCGAAATGGTAGTGGAACAATCATTCCCATTAGACACATCTGCAATGACTGTAACTAACATTAAGCCACCATACGGCATAAAAACTTTAAAAGGCTCATCGTTAAGGCGACTGACACAATGTTCTCCTGGATCTATGAATTGACCATTCGCAGTTTGAACATACTCTACAAGCGAATCTACTTCATCATCATTGTCAATGTCATACTCTAAGCGATAGGTGATTTTTTTTGGTTTTGGGGCATTCGTGACTACTACACAAATGTTGACATCGAATTCTGAACGATTTGGATCACTATCATCTAACAAATCAATTTCTACCCAAGCATCTTCAAGGCACTCTTGGGCAGTAGTTTGAAACGGAAGAAGAAAAAAAAGTGAAAATAATGGGGCATACTTCAAGCAGTTTTGGTAAAATGATAACATAAACTTCTCAATTTAAAATGTTATCCACTTTAAAGTTAAAACAGACGCTTGAAGCCCGAAATGCAGGTTTCATTTGGTTTTGTGGTCTTGTGTGATGTTTCCATGATTTGGTAACTCATGGAATAAATGTGCATAACATTAGCTTAGTAATAAAGTTTCGCATCGGGAATTATAATGCGTAAAATGGATTAAGTGCGAAACAAATCCAATATAAGAGAGAGGAAAATGTTATGTTTTTTTAATAGGATAATTATGTGACACTAGTTGAGCTTTAGGTGAATATTATATGGTTTGAATGATAAATATATAAGTAGCTTGGATGTAATTATTTGTATTTCTTCTGTATTTTAGGAGTTGACAAAAAATATTTTTTTTCATTATTTCTGTATACGATTTTTTATAATAAAAAGACGTAAAAATGTCTTTTTACGTCTAAATTCTTATTTTTCAATTGTAAGAATTACTTAAATGATGACTTTTAGAGTTAATTGTTATTCTAAATTCAAAACCATTAATTTTTCAGAATGGAACAAATGTTCAGTTTGTGTAAATAAAGTATAATTACCAGATTTCAAATTAGAAATGTCCAAAGGAATATTTTGAACTCCAGGTTGTAGATTTCTTTTAAATGATAATACTTTTTTACCGGTTACATCAAATATGATAAATGTTGCCTGACCTTCATTGCCCATTTCAAAATTCACCCAAATATTTTCTTTTTGAGAAGGATTAGGAAATACATTTACAGATGATAATTCATTTCCTGTTTCATATTTTATATTGATGGTTTTGCTGTATTCGAAAGAACCATCTAAATCCACCATTTTTAATCGGTAATAATTCTCAAGACTAGGTTCTCTGTCTATGAAAGAATAAAATAATTCAGAAGCACTTTCTCCTAAGCCTTCAATTTTTCCAATCTGAACAAATGTTCTATCATATTCAGACATTTTTTCAATTTCGAAATGAGAAAAAGCTTCTTCGGAATAAGTCATCCAATCCAATTGTATTTCCCGACCCTTTTTATATCCACTAAATGAGCCTAGTTCTACGGGCAGAACTTCTCGTTGAGTTTCTACAGCATTTTGGTACGAAGAAATCAAAGAACAAACAACTCCATTTGGTCCATCTGCTATAACCGTGAACCGCATTAAACCATTATAAGGCATGAATATTTTGAACGGTGGGTTATTTCTTTGCGCCACACAATGTTCTCCTGGTTTAAGGAATATACCATTGTTGTTAATAGAAAACTCTACTAGAGAATCTAAGGATTCATTTTTGTCGACGTCATATTCTAGCCGGAAAATTATAGTTTTTATTTCAGTATTATCAAGTACTTTTGCACAAATGTCCACTTCAAATTCGGTTCGGATGGCCTCGCTATCTCCAATTAAAGCAATATTGACCCAAGCACTTTCCAAACAGTCTTGGGAAAATAAAGGAGAGGAAAACAAATTAACTAATAAAATTAATGATATATAAACCAAATAATTGTTGTAAAATGTAACCATAATCTTTTCATTTTATGTGCCTTTCGATTTACATGAATGATAAGTAAATAACAAAAGCGATGAATTAATGTAAAAGTAAAATGGTGCACATCTCTCATGTGGATAAGAGTGGATAAAGGATTGCATTTAACATTGGAGGAGTTTATTATACATCAATAAAATAAAAGAGGGGGATGTTTTCTCGTTTTGAAATATTGGTATAACGGTTGCAATATAAAAATTGGAAGAACAATGAAATTTGTTTTTTTTATAGAAATGTGACGATAGAATTTGTAGGGATCATTAAATGAGAATTGATATTTATTCGATGGGTAAAGAGCAGTTGTTAATCAAAAGGAACAATTTCTGTATAATATGTCGCAGAATATCCACCCCAAATTCCTAAGCCACCATTTATATTTGAGGATATTTTAGTGTAAGAAGAAAAAGGTCCTTGGTTCGCCATATTAAATTCGAGAGTATTCCAAAAATCAAAATGGGCTTCATCAATGTTGCACCATTTTATAGTGGCGGTTGTTCCCTCTAAAAAATAACCATAGGTGTTGGGATCAATTTCCTCTGTCCGGGGTTGCCCCTTGGGGATGGGGAACTCGAAGGAGCTACCATCGAAAATAATATCATCGGAAACCGAAGTGAAACCCGGAATTAATGGTTCATTGTCCACTTGTGTAAAATAGCGATAAAAATTCTTTTCTCCGGTAGGATCGGTTATTGAACCCGTCAATTCTTGTAGTGTATCGTTGTCAGGATCTGGGATGGGCGAAAAATTAAGAGATTCTATAGGAATGTGTTCAGGGATCGTTGTTACGGCAGAAAGTTCTTTTCCATCCACTTGAATATTTAGATGATACGTTTCTCCAATTTCTCCCATCATAGAAAAAGATAAATCAGTATAAACACAAAAATTAATATTAATCGAATCCGTATCACCCAAACCTAAGAAGTCGGAAAAGATTTGTTGCTGTTCTTCACTTAAATCATTAAAACATATTTCTTGTAAGGTAATAGTATTTTGACTGTTCTCTACCGTAACGACGGCATCGTGAATAAATAAATCATCAAAACTAGTTGAATTAATTTCTGAAAAAAATGCTTGGTTTTTTGTCAACAATACATAAGGAGGAGTCGGGCGATCACCTGCTTCAATATGTCCCTCCACAACTATTTGTTCCTCATAAATCGAAACATCGGGCGTGAATTCTGTTTCACAAGAAAATAATCCCAATAAAAATAAAAGAGTTGTTATGTGCCAAGCGTATTTCATTTAATCCATGTTTTGTAATACAGTTAAGAGGATTTCAGGTTTCAGTCTTACCTTGTAATTCGGGTTGACATACGAAAATTGAATCACTCCTTTTTCGTCCACGACAAAAACAGCAGGAGCTGGTAATTGATAATGGTTTTCGCCAGAAGCTTTTTCTAAATCTATTCCGAATAATTTATACTTTTTTCGGGTTTTTTCTTTCAGGCGAAAAGCGATGCCCAAGTCCCTAGCATATTCCATAGAAGCATCAGACAATAAAGTATATTTTAATTTTTTCTTGTCGATCGTTTTTTTCAAATTTTCTCCTTTGTCCGGAGAAATGGCAAGTACTTGGAATTCTAAGGAATCTATTTCGTCCAAAATTTCATTAATGCCTCCTAATTGGGAATTACAATACGGACACCATCCGCCCCGATAAAAAATAAGAATGGATTTTTTCTTTTTTGTAATCTTCGAGATGGAAACGTCTTCTCCATCTATATTTTTTAAAGTAGCATCCGGTAATTCTTCTCCAACTAGGATTGGACAAATATCCTTGGGGTTTTCAGAAACTTCATCTTGTGAAAATCCAAGCATCGGGAATAGAACGAATAAGAAAATTATTTTTTTCATAATGATTAATCAATTTAAATTATTTTTGTTTCCAATGGAAATTCCAAGTTACAGAAGGAATCACAGGAAACAAAGATACTTTATAAGCTTTTATACTCGCCGTCCCCTCGGCTACATTTGTCTCAGGAAAATAATAAATAAAAAATACATTTTTCCGATTATAAGTATTGTAAATGGAAAAAGTCCAAGATTGTTCGATTTTCTTGTTGGGCTTGTTGGGTTTTGGCGTAAGCGTTGCGGATAGGTCCAAACGATGGTAGGCATCTATCCGCGCACTATTTCGATTTCCGTAATCTGGGATGAAATTGGATTCGATGAGGTAAAAACTTTTTACAGGTGTATATGCATTGCCCGTTCCATAAACAAATATGGCACCGAAATTCCATTTGTCGTTGAGTTCGTAATTGGCAACAATAGATAAATCATGAGTGCGATCATAAGTGGATGGGAAAACATTTCCATTATTAATGTCAGGGAACTTTCGTTCGGTTCTGGCTAATGTGTATCCTATCCAGCCGTTGAGTTTTCCTTTTCTTTTTTTAAGGAAAAATTCCGCACCATAAGATTGTCCTTCGCCAAAAACAAAATTCGATTCTACTTCTTCAGAAGGAACGTTGACATAACTTTCTTGGAAATCTATTTGGTTGTTTAATTTTTTATAATAAATTTCGATAGAACTTTCGAACATGTTGTCTTTGAAATTTTTAAAATAACCTAACGCATATTGTATGGAGTTTTGGGGGCGAATGCGATCCGAACTCGGTACCCAAATGTCACTGGGAAGCGTTGAGGTAGAACTCGAAACCAAATGAATGTATTGATTCGTTACGGCTACGCCTCCTTTTATGGATGATTTATCGGATAAAGAATATTTAAAAGAAAATCGAGGTTCATAACCCACGTAGGTTTTTACCGGCTCACCTTTATTATACGTATTGCCGTCCAAAGCGGAAGTATAAGGACCTACTTGCGTAAAGGTAGATAATCTAAAACCGATGTTCATGCGTAAATTGGATGTGATTTTCCAATCATCTAAAATATAAATGCCTAATTCATGGGCGAATTTGGGATCGAATTTTAAGTCAAATTCTGTTTCTCCGGACTGTGCCGTTAAATTTTGTGGAGATAAGGTGTGATGTGTGTAATTCATACCAAATTTCATTTCATGGTTGGGGTGGGGGAAATAATCAAAATCTATTTTTCCATTCCAGTCTTTGATGCCGGAAATGACTTCAGCGGCGAATTGATCTTGCCGGAAAGCAATTTTGAAATCATAACGATTAAAAATAGCGGAAACATTCATAAATAATTTCTGAGAAAATAAATGATTCCATCTTGCAGTCGTCGTTACATTTCCGTAAGGAATTTTTAAACTGAAGTCCCTGGCATTGGTTTGGTAATTCAAAACATCATCGCCTAAATAGGTGCTAATAAAAATCCGATCCTTATCCGAAAATTTATAATTGATTTTGGCATTCAAATCATAAAAATAATAATTAGTGCCTTCAACGGTTGTTCCTTTTAATAAGGGTTGTGCCAAATCAAAAACATAGGTTCTTCTACCCGAAACAATAAATGATCCTTTTTCTTTTATAATAGGGCCTTGTGCGGTGAGCCGGGAAGCAATCAAACCCAAGCCCCCTTCGATTTCATATTTTTTATTGTTGCCATCCTTCATTTGTATATCAACGACCGACGACAATCTTCCTCCGTAATTGGCGGGCATACTCCCTTTAATTAAAGTGGTATTTTTAACGACATCAGGATTAAAAACAGAAAAGAAACCCAATAAATGCCCAGTGTTATAAACGACTGCTTCATCCAATAAAACCAAATTCTGATCGGGTCCTCCACCTCGGACATAAAACCCACTGTTTCCTTCACCGGCCGATTGCACACCCGGCAATAATTGCATGGCTTTGAATACATCCACTTCTCCCAAAAGGGCGGGCATGGTTTTAATTTGTTCCATGTCCAGTTCTACGGTTCCCATGTTGGTGCTTTGCACATTTTGATCGGGCGATTCTGCGGTTACGGTGACTTCTTGCATTTTAATACCCGATTCCATTTCGATGTTCATTCGGAGATTTGCTTGTAAATCCACTTCGGTTTCCTGATCGGTATAACCCAAGTAAGACACAATTAACGTGTATTTTCCGGCAGGCAGGGTAAGGGAATAAAAACCATAAATATTACTGGTGGTTCCTTGGTCGGGATTTTCCTTGATGTATAAATTGGCTTCTATTAAATCTTCTCCGGTAGTGGCGTCTTTGATGTAGCCACTTAGGGTGTGATTCTGAGAAAAAAGACTATATGGAATAATACAACAGAAGAAAAGTGTAGCAATAAATTTCATGTCTATTCAGTATGTCTGTTATCTTGTTTGTGTTATAACGTTTTAAAAGCAAAATGGATTAAGAATTCATCCAAAATATTTTTATGAATGATAATTCAAATGTAAGCCGTGTTGTTGTAAATTGCAGAAATGTTCAACTACTGGTAAAGAAAATTATATGAATGGTAAAATGATGATATCATATATGAAGAAATATTCTTTTTTTGTATTTGTTTTTTTCTTTAGTATTCTGAAAATGAATGCCCAGGAAAATATTTTGTTGAGCAAAGGTTTTGATGAGATAAAAATCGGAACCCATATTGATAACGTCATTCATAAAATAGGAGAACCAACGGTTGTCAGTTCAAGAGAACAAGAAATCGCGAATTGGGAAGTATATGGATATGAAATAGAAAAAATGTTCGTTTTCCAATTTCCATTTGATGAAGTCTATTTGTTCGAAAATAAAAATGAGTTTGCGATTTGGAAGGTGTATCTGAAGAATAAAAAAATTATTTATTGTAATTTATCGAGCTATATTTTTGGAAAGGAAATTGCCCAACATATCAAAACTCAAAAAGGCATCGAATTTTATATTTCTTATGATGAGGCTTTATCCCATTTTAAGAAAAAAGAAATCCTATTTTTCAAAAATTCAATCTATCAAGAATTGTTAATTTTGAAAAAAGGGATTCGTTTCATTTTTGATGAAGAAGGCCTTCGAAATATTATTTTTTTTAATCCCATAAAAAAGAAGAAAAAAATAAAGGCGTTGTTGGAACAGTTGGAATATTATCAAAAAATGAAATAAAAAAGTCGGACGTTTTCAAAACGTCCGACTTTTTATCAACGATATGTTACTCCGGATGAACATGAAACATTAAAGTCTCTGTAGCAAGACCATCCGTTTCGCTTTTCATTCCCCAGACTTTGGCTTCTAGCACCCAATTCGAATGAGGGAATAAACCATTGGCTTCCGTTAAATCGAAATCATCATGATGTTCGTGCGTTCCTGAAGTGGCATGAATATGAGGTTCCGTTGGCATGTCGTAAATGACATTGCTTTCGTTGCCCATTTCATAAATTCGAACATTAACGTTGTGTACGGGTTCTCCGGCATGGCTCTCGAAAACCACATGCAAATGGATCGAACCATTCATGTGTTTTGCTGAAGTATCTGGCATCATGATCTGAGCGTGGTAATCATATTCAGTATTGGTTCCATGATTGTGGTCATCATCATCTTTATCACAAACGATGAAAAAAACTGTTGTCAATAAGAGTGAAAGGAAAAATAAATTTTTCATAATTACGTCCATTATTAAAAGAAGGATGGTTCTATCTAATCCGATAGACCAATATGAATAAAATTGAAGATTGAGATGGTGTGTATGCTAATGGACAGGAGGGCGGAACAAAGCGAATTTATAAAGGTGAGATAAAAAACCGGCGTATAAAAAATTCCTTCCCTGGTGCATGTCAAAGAACAGACAAGGAGGTTCTTCAACTAAAAAGAAGAACAATTGAGGTTTTTCATCCAAAATAGGTAAAGGAATATTTTCTTTAGAATCAGAATGTTGTTCTTTCTGTTTTTTACTTAAAAAACATTTTCCATCACATTTCAATGCTGGGCGGGAGGTGTTGATACAAAAATTATCAATCACATATTTTTGATTGAGGGTAAAATACGCTAATATCCCCACATCCCTAAAGGAAGAAAATAAGAATAGAATACCGATAAGTATGGCGAAGCCCTTTCCCACGGTACAAAGGCAATGCTTAATTTAAGTCGTTCTTATATTATTTCGGTAAGATATTTGTCATTAATAGAGATAGACTCTGTATATTTCATGCCGAAAAAGCCTAAACGACATACCATGAGACTCATTATCTGTTTTTTATTCCTCATGCCTTCTCTTTGTTTTGCACAACCCGGATGGATGGACGGTTATATCGTCACCAACCAAAGGGATACGATTTATGGTAAGATCTATTATGCCCCTCCCGCACATCGATCGGCAAAAATTGCCTTTAAGGCTGAAGGAGAAAAGGAAAAAGTAAAATATAGGCCGTTCACCATCAGGGGGTACTTTGTGAATGACCAATATTTCGTTTCCCGTATTTATGATATTGATGCCTCCCTAACCTATGGTCTAGGTGTGTTCATGCGATGGGTCAATTACGACAAGAAAGGGCACGTCCGGATATATGAATATTGGAATACAGATGGCGATGCCGGTTATAATGAAACACTATTGGTTAGGAGCCAAGGGAATTCCTACTCCATTAATCCCTTGAAATTTAAACGGGATGCCTCCTATTTTTTTAGGGATTACAAAGAATTACGCTCCGATATATTGAAAGGCGTATACAAACGAAGGGATTTGCAAAAGATTGTAGAACGGTACAACGCATGGCGACGGTTCGACAAATGGAATGAGAAATACAAGGAAGAGGGCTAGTTGTGATTCTTCGATAAATCCGAGCATCTAATATCAAACCTTATTATATTTGTTTTCTTTAATGAAGAAGGCAACTTCTAGTTCTGTTGCGGAATCTTTAGAACTAAGATTCTTTTAAGAACCATATCAGTATAAATCAGTACATCGTCTTGACAAATATAGCGTTTCAGTATCCCATTTGGTTTGTGGCACTTTGTGTGCTGGCCGGTATCTTATATGCCTTTGCCCTCTATTTTCGTGATCGAACATTCAGAGAGCAATCTAAATGGTTGAACATCCTACTCGGAATCCTGCGATTTTTAGCCGTTACAATAATTTGTTTGCTTTTGCTATCGCCACTCCTTAAATCGATGGTGTCGGAGGCAAAGAAACCGGTCGTCGTTTTGGCTCAGGATCATTCCGAATCCATCCTTAACGATATGACGAAGGAAGATTCCTTGGCATATGTGGAAAAATTCAAAGCGATACAACAGCAGCTCGACGACGAATATGATTTGCAAACTTTCTCCTTCGGCGAAGAAATCAAAGAAGAGATAGATTTCCAATTCAATGATAAGGTGACGAACATTTCGAAATTATTCACCGAAATTTATGATCGGTATACCGGGCAAAATCTAGGTGCTGTAATTTTGGCAACCGATGGCGTCTACAACGAAGGGAGCAACCCGATATATACGGGTTCGAAATTGGCAGCTCCCGTTTTTCCGATTGCCCTCGGCGATACGATCCCCGACAAGGATTTGGTCGTGAAAAGGGTTTTCCACAATAAGATTGCCTACCTCGGTGATAAATTCAATCTTCAGATTGACATCTCCGCCCGAAATTGTACCAATGCCCCTAGTAATTTGGTGGTCAGTAAAATTGTGGATGGCAAAGCCCAAAAACTAAAAACCGAACCCTTGGTCATTGATAAAAATCAATTCTTCACCACCAAGGAAGTGATTCTTGATGCCGATCAGGCAGGCGTACAACGCTATCGAATTTCGGTATCACCCGTAAGGGATGAAGTAACAACCGTCAATAATTCCAAAGATATTTTTATTGATGTTTTGGATGCCCGACAAAAAATATTGATTCTGGCGAACGCACCGCATCCGGATATTTCTGCCATAAGAAGTAGTGTGGCCAAAAATAAAAATTACGAAGTAGAAGTGGCTTACGCCAATGATAACATTAATATAGCAACGTATGATTTTGTGATCCTTCATCAGTTGCCAAGTAAGACAAACGATGCTGCCGCAAAACTTCAAACCCTTTATGATCGAAATATTCCAAGACTTTATATTATCGGTTCGCAATCGGATATGAATAAGGTGGGGAAAATCCAACCTTTGGTCAATGTGAAAGGAGGAACAGCAGCCACTAATAATGTACAAGCCATCGTAAATAGTAATTTTAATTTATTTACGCTCGATGAAAAAATGATTGCCGAACTCCCGAAATTCAATCCGATGATTTCTCCTTTCGGAGATTATTCCGCTTCGGCAGAAGCACGGGTTTTATTGTACCAAAAAATTGGTTCGGTAGAAACGAAATATCCTTTATTGGCATTTGGCGAAGTAAATAAAATAAAAGTAGGGGTGTTATCCGCAGAAGGAATTTGGCGATGGAAATTGTTTAATTATATGCAATTCCAAAATCATGATATTTTTGATGAATTGATAGGCAAAACCATGACCTATCTCACCTTGAAAGAAGATAAAAGAAAATTCAGAGTCAGCATAGCCAAAAATATTTTCAACGAAAATGAACCCGTCATTTTAGATGCCGAGTTGTATAATGATAGTTATGAATTAATTAATGATCCAGACGCTTCATTAACCATTAAAAATGAAGACGGAAAAGATTTTACCTATACTTTTAATAAAGTCAATAAATCCTATACCTTAAATGCTGGGTTTTTTCCTCCGGGAAATTATACCTATAAAGGATTGATTAATTACAACGGTCAACAATTAGCTGCTTCAGGTAAATTTTCTGTTCGTCCTGTTCAATTAGAAAAATTCGAAACTACTGCCGATCACGGTGTCCTAAAAGTATTGGCAGAACAATTTGGCGGAGAAATGATTTATCCTTCGATG
>JAHDDR010000004.1:0-15056 GCA_020629255.1 Saprospiraceae bacterium
AAAAATATGGAAACCCGTTATTACTTTGCCGCTAGCAACAATTTTGATTCTTTCTCTAATTCCGAATCCGACTAAAGCATCATGAACAAAAGAAAGACCATCTTTAAAAGGAGTCCCTACCGAATTGGAAAATTCAAGCGGTGCTGCACCTGTTCCTCCTTCGCCTCCATCTACTGTAATAAAATCGGGATAAATTCCCGTTTCGATGATGGCTTTGCATATGCTCAAGAATTCACTCTTCTTACCAATACACAATTTAAAACCAACGGGTTTACCACCCGATAATTCACGCATTTGTTGTAATAGTTCCAAAAGTCCTTTGGGAGTATTGAATGTTTTATGGTATGGAGGGGACAATACTGCCATTCCGGGTTTCACGCCCCTTATTTTTGCGATTTCTTCTGTGTTTTTCTTGGCAGGTAGGATTCCTCCATGCCCTGGTTTTGCCCCCTGCGATAATTTGAGTTCTATCATCTTGCAAGAAGGAGTGGCTTCCATTAAAGCTTTGAATTTTTCGGGAGAGAAATTACCATCTTCGGCTCTAGCGCCGAAATACCCGGTTCCAATTTGAAATATCAAATCGCCTTGATGTTCTGTATGATATGGACTAATGCCGCCCTCTCCGGTATTATGTGCAAAATCACCGATTTTTGCTCCTCCGTTCAATGCCATGATGGCATTTTTACTCAATGAGCCAAAACTCATGGCAGATACATTAAAGACACTACAATCATACGGTTGTTTGCATGATTCTCCGCCTATTCTAACTTTGGGATGTTCATCTAAGTCATGAGCATCAATAGCCGCTATAGAATGGTTGATCCATTCGTAGCCTTCTTCATAAACATCCAGTTGGGTGCCGAAAGGAACGGTATCTCTTTCATTTTTTGCTCTTTGATATACCACAGAACGGAAAACTCGGCTTATTGGACGACCATTGGTATCAGACTCGATAAAGTATTGATATAATTTGGGTCTTAAGTCCTCCATCAGATATCTTCCCCGCCCAAACAAGGGAAAATTCCTCATAATGGCATGTTTATCTTGGAACATATCGTAAAAACCAAGTATAATAATGGGAAGGAAGACTATCAAAGCCCACCACATGGGAGCCCATAAAAAATAGGCAACACCTATAATAATAAGTAGGGATAAGACCGCAAAGGCAGTAAATTCGTTTCGCATAATAAGATGAAGATAACTATTTCATCTTTACAATTGCCGAATCATTAATACCTTTCCGGATTTTATTTGTCCAATAGAAGTGATCTGATTGTCTTCCAAAATATCTTCAATGGTAATCCCTTCAAATTTATCTGCGATATCGTTGATGGATTCCCCTCGACGGATAGAATAATAGATAAAGTCATCTACATCTTTTGAATTGGAAGAGTCTGATTTATTATTTGGAGGCTTATGAGGGATTTTTTCTTTTCCTTTATAAATGGGTTGCACGTTTTGTGCTTTCATGGTCTCCACGGCATCCAAAGCTATATAGTGTCTCGGCTTTTTATGAAAAGCAACCCGCTCAAAGAAAACCAATTTTTGTCCTGTGGTAAGAGAAGAACCTCTCAACTGGTTCCAAGAGCGTACATTTTCGGGTTTGCAATTAAACATCCGAGCTAAGGCGTAGACATCATCACCTGACCGAACGGCATATTCGGTTTGCACTGTTTTATAAATCACACCTGGCATTTCCTTATCTTTTGGAACGTGATAATTAATGCTCTCGGAATCTGGTGCTCGATGTGCATTGAGAAAACCTCCTATATTATGGTAAGGAAGGGTTAAGAAGTTGCCTTCTTCGTTTTTAGGAATATAGTTCCTTTTGTAAGACGGATTTAATTTCTGTATGATTTGTATGGATGCACCCGATTGACTTGAAATCTCATCAAAGGTGATGTGTTCATAGACTTTGGTTGTTTCGGTTACCTGCATTTCGAATTCGGGGTAAACCGGAGACAATCCATGGTATTGATAATAGTTAGCAATATATGTAGCTGCGATGTATCCGGGCACATAACTTCGGGTCTCTCTTGGGAGGTATTTTTGTATTCGCCAGAAATTTTTGCTTTTCGCTCTTTTGATGGCTTTGTTCACCCGACCCGGTCCGGCATTGTATGCTGCAAGAGCCAAAGCCCAATCTCCATACCTTCTGTATAAGTCTTTCAAAAATTTTGCTGCTGCTTCGGAAGATTTGTGAGGATCTTTTCTTTCATCAACAGTATCATTTATTTTCAATCCATATGCTCTTCCTGTTGCGGGCATGAATTGCCACAAACCAACAGCCCCTGCTCTAGAAACTGCCACAGGGTTGAGGGCGGATTCCAAAATGGGAAGGTATTTCAAATCGGAAGGGAGATTATACTTTTTTAAATACTCTTCGAAAATTGGAAAATACATGGCTGTTTTACCCAACCATTTTTCTGTAGAATTGTGTTTCTTTATCGTATATGTCTTGATAAAAACACGAACACCATTTGTAAGACGGGGTCTTACTGTATTGGTGTGTAAATCAGATAATCTTTCCCTTAGTTCTGTATCGGTATAATTAGGGAATACCTCGGGCAATTGGGCATAAGGACCTTTAGCATCACTAACGGGAATATAAGTACCATTACTGGTATAAACCATTGGTGAAGAATGGGTGTAGGAGTTGTTTTGGGCAGATGTAGAAAAATAGCCCAAACAGAAAAAAAGCCCTGATAAAAATGTTAAAAAGGTTTTTTGCATCCTAGTAGCTTGTTGTAGATGTATTGCCAAAGATAGAAATAAAAAGTTAAATTTTAATATATTTCCTTTTGTTGTATATTACAATATAAAGCAATAGTTACACCCTTTAGCTTAAAGTATTACTGTATCTAAAAAAAAATTCAAATATTATGCCTTCTGTGACAAGGGTTTGTGGTTATGGCAGGATATTTCCCTTTATGAACAAAGAAATTTCTTTTTCTTCGGTATTTGCTAGAATTTTAACAAGTTTTGTCTGTTTCCCTTTTTTTGTTTTTGTATCAAATGTGACATTGATTTTTTGTGTTTCTCCTGGCAAAATCGGTTCTTTTGACCAGTCAGCTACGGTACAACCGCAGGGAGTTGTGACATCGTATAAAACCAGAGGGTGTTTCCCTGTATTGGTGAAATGGTAGGTGAGCTGGATGACTTCCCCTTCTTTGGCTTCTCCAAAATCCAATGATCTTGTTTTAAATCTTACTATTGTTGTTGGAATATCTTCCTTTTCCATTCTTTCCTGTGGAGTATCTTGGGTTGCCGTCAGATATCTGGAATATTCCATGATTTTATCTACTGTTTCTTCGGAAGGAATATTGTTATCAGCTTTGTATATCCGTTCTTCTTTTTCCTCATCCGATTCCTTGGATTTCAGGTAAAGGTACTCGGCGAATTTCATCAAGTCGTCCTTTTCTTCTTCAGGGAGAGCCTTCCATATTTCTTCGATACTATCAGGTGGTGTAGATTTATCTTGGGCTATCAAGGGAAAACTTAAACCTAACATTAATACAATAGAAAATAAGGAACATGAATGAGATACAATATTTGAAAGCATAGCAATGGTATTAAACTTATTATAGAATGGTAACATCAATGAAATCTTTTTCTTCGGGATAATCTGTTGTAAAATGCAGCCCTCTGCTCTCCCGCCTCATCGAGGCGGAGCGAGAAACCAAATACCCAATGGAAATCAAATTTCTCAATTCGCATAATTGGGGGGAGATTGCCGTAGAACGATATAATTCTTCTGTTTCCTCATAAAGAAGCTTGAGCCGATCCAAGGCTCTTTTCAAACGCACATTAGAACGAACAATCCCCACATAGCTGCTCATGATTTCTTTGAGTTCTTTCATGCTTTGTGTTATCAATACCATTTCTTTAGGTTCCATTGTACCGGTAGCATCCCAATCGGGTATCTCCATTTTCAAATCATATTTTTCGACACCCTTCATAATATTCAAATGAATTCTATGGGCATACACCATCGCCTCCAACAAGGAATTGGATGCCAAACGATTTGCCCCGTGTAACCCGGTATAGGTGCATTCTCCACAAGCATACAACCGTTTAATCGACGTTTGCCCTTCCTGATCCACTTTAATTCCACCACACATATAATGGCAAGCAGGTGTAACAGGAATGTAATCTTTCATGGGATCAATACCCAAACTCATGCATTTATCATAAATGGTGGGAAAATGAGCATAAAAGCCTTCTTTATCCAAATGAGTGCAATCCAAATAGAGATGATCGGCACCACTTATTTTCATTTCATTATCAATCGCCCGTGCCACAATATCACGTGGTGCCAAGGATTTCCGGTGATCGTATCGATGCATGAATTCATTTCCTTCAATATCCCTTAGAATGGCCCCATAGCCCCGAACAGCTTCAGAAACCAAAAAATCAGGATTCTCGCCAGCAGGATTGTACAATGCTGTTGGGTGGAATTGGACAAACTCCATGCTCTCAATTCTTCCTTTTGCCCGATAGAGCATAGCTATACCATCTCCAGTAGCAATAACAGGATTGGTTGTATTCCGGTAAATTTGTCCAGCGCCTCCAGTTGCTACAACCGTCACTCTAGATAGGAAGGTAATGATATCTCCATCTGTCTTATCTAAAATATAGGCACCATAGCACTCTATGTTGGGCGTCACCCTTGTTATATTATATCCCAAATGGTGCGGTGTAAGCAAGTTGATCGCAAAATAATGTTCGTGCACCTCTACATTAGGTAAAGCTTTGGTTTTTTCCATCAAAGCCCGTTGTATTTCCCAACCGGTGAGGTCTTTATAATGAAGGATTCTATTTTCTGAGTGCCCTCCTTCTTTGCCTAAATTATAATCATCTTGATTCTTATTCTTATCAAACCGAGTACCCCATTCTATGATTTCTTTCACTCGGCTAGGACCCTCTTCCACTACGATTCTTACCACGTCCTTATCACATAAGCCATCTCCGGCATCTAGAGTATCATCTATATGTTTTTGATGGGTATCCACCGCTTTGTCCCAAACGGCAGCCACACCTCCTTGAGCATAACGGGTGTTACTTTCCCCTTGTTCTGTTTTGGTAATTACGGATATTTTCAAATCTGGACGGGCTTCTGCTGTTTTGATAGCTAAAGTAAGACCGGCTATTCCAGAGCCCAGGATGAGAACGTCTGTCGTCTTTTTCAAACTATTATGATTTTTTTATTGGACAAATGTAAAGATTAAAGCAGCAACAAATCATACAAGAAAAAGTTAATGTTCCTTCTTCAATGAATCTATCAATTTTTTACATGTTTTTTTCCTTTGGATTTTTTGTGTGGGCGTTTCTTCGAAGTCATCTAAGAAATAGACTTCTTTTGGTACTTCATATTTTTGGAGAATTGAAGATAGTTCTTCCAATAAACATTTCGCCAATGTTTGTGATGGTTTTTGTTCTAAAACCAATATGACTTTTTCTCCTAGTAATTCATCGGGTAATGATGAAATCATGTACCGACACTCAATCAATTTACCCATTTTCCTTTCCACTTTCTCTGGGTGAATCTTAATGCCTCCCGAATTGATGACGTGACCAAAACGCCCTTTCCATACAAACGCATAAGGAGAAATAAGCTCTACTACATCATTTGTAATGATTTTTCCGGAGGCAACTCTAGGAGCTTCAACCATTAAACACTCCTGTTGGTTGGTGGAGAACCGAACATCGGGCAAGGCTTTAAAAACACTTGATTTTTCCGTTCCATTTATAGTTTGAATGGCGACATGGGTAATGGTTTCTGTCATACCATAGGTGGCATAACATTGGCAAGGTATCATTTGTAATGCATCCTCTAATTTTGATAATACTGGGGCTCCTCCGATAATGATTTTTTTGAAGTGCGATACTTTCTCAGGATATCTCTCGATGAGCCTTTCTACTTGCAGTGGAACCATTGCCGCAAAATCTATTTTTTGATTGATCTTTGAAAACGCCTTGGTTTCTGTTGGAAAAACAATAAGATTCAAGCCTAAGACAAACGCCCTGACAATCATCATCTTTCCTGCAATGTAATTCGCCGAAAGGCATAACAACGCCGAATGTCCTTCTTGAAGTCGAAAATATGCTCCGGTGGCTTGTGCAGAATGAACCATGTTCTGCTTCATTATTTTAATTTCTTTTGGTTGACCCGTAGAACCGGAGGTATGAACGACAACATATTCCTTATCATTTAACCATTCTTTGATAAAGTAAAAAACATCTCTTTCCCATGCTTCGGGTAAATTTTCAGAGACTTTATCTAATAGGGACTCCCTATAATATAGAATCCCATCCAGGATCAATTTATCATATGATGAATAAGTGTAGTTCATCAGTATTAAATCTCCCAAAGTTTATGATAAATCTTATCCGCTTCAATGGCATCACAAACAGGATCTGGAACAAGATATCTTATGGAATGTCCATTCTTTAGTTGTTGCCGGATATAACTAGCAGAAATATTTAAAAGCGGGGCTTCGAATAGATGAACCCTAGGGTGGTTTTGCAATTCCCCTAATTCATATTGGGGTCTTTTATAAACTAGTATGTCATGGTGATCGAGGATGAGCTCATAGTTTTTCCATTTGTGAAGTGTTGCCAGATTATCTCCTCCCATAATCAATGAAAATTCTTTGTCTGGAAATTTCTCCTTGAGATAAGTAAGGGTATCGATGGTGTAGGAAGGTTGGGGCAATCCGAATTCTATACTAGAAGCACTAAGTTTGGGGTTATCTCCAATCGCCAATTTTACTAGGTGAAGCCGATCATAATCATTGGCTAGACTGCTTTTCTTTTTGTGTGGATTTTGTGGGCTGACGACCATCCAAACCCGATCTACTTCTGCTCTCTCTGCCATGAATTCGGCAATAATCATATGCCCTATATGTACGGGATTGAATGACCCAAAAAACAATCCGATTCTATTCACGATTAATGTTATTAGTTTTATTTAATTCGATGCTTGAAATTCCGATTCAATTGCTTTTCGTAAGATTTGCCTTCTAGTATTTCATCGGAGATATGGGCTTCTACCGTCGCTACCTTCCAAATACCTTCTTCCAAAATTAGACTGAGCCTTTCTTTCTCTTGGTCATGGCAACAATACTCACACTTTGCATGATTATCGTCGATTTTCTTACATTCCATATCTTTTACTTGGATGCTACTTGTAGGGTTCTCAAAAGTTATGCCTTCCGTGAATGCCATCATTTCTTGAACATAATCTAAAATGTCTCCTGAACTAATATCCTCCATTTCATCGAAACGAGATTGTTGTAGGGCAGACAACCAAGCCCTTGCCGTATTTTCGGGAGAATTCTCCTGAGTTCCCAATTGGCAAGAAGAAAGAAAAAAGAGACCAAAAATAAAAGGATATATTACCTTCATTCTCAAATTGAATCATATTACTTTTCCAAAGTTAAACATTATTTATTTCTAACGTTTATGCAAATATATTTCAATCATAAAGAGAAAAATTATTCAGCGAACTTATCCCAACCCTTGGACATCTCCATTCCTTTAAGAGAAGGGATGGAAAATGTGAATTGTTTCTATGCCCCGCCCTTTTCTTCTTCTCCGGTCATTGCAGGAGATTTTGTAGGTTCTACGAAGAGAGGAGGTCCTCTTAATTTTTTGAATATTTCTCTTAACCCACATGGAAATGGAACCCATACGGAATGTGTCGGTCATATATCAAAAGAAACATATACCATCAACCAGTGTTTAAAAGAATTCATGTTCATATCAGAATTAATTAGTTTGTATCCTACAAAAATTGAAGGGGATCGAGTCATTACCCAAGAGCAAATAGAAATGGCTTTACCCCATATTGACACGAATGCCATTATCATCCGCACATATCCCAATGATGACCTTAAATTAAGAACTAATTATTCCGGTGCTAATCCTCCATATTTTGAGGCTGGAGCTATTCGATATCTTGTTGAAAGAGGCGTACAACATTTATTGGTCGATTTACCTTCTGTAGATCGAGAAGAAGATGGAGGTAAATTATCCGCTCACAAAGCTTTCTGGAATTATCCGGAAAACCCACAGAAACATAGAACCATTACAGAATTGGTTTATATCCCTTCGTCGATTCGAGATGGAAAATATCTACTAAATCTTCAAATTGCATCGTTTGAAATAGACGTAAGCCCTAGTAAACCCGTTTTATATGGGATAATTGAAGAAACAAAAGGCTAACATTCCTAATGTTTCCCTTTACTATTTTTTTTTGGCAATAGTTGTGCTAATTTTGCATGACTTTTTTCAATCCTAAAGTACATTCAAAAAAATGTGTTCCATGCAAATAAGATCATTGTTCATCATCTTAGTTCTTTTTTGTTCATTCCAAGGAATGATTGCCCAAGACGATCCTGTGTTGTTTACCGTAGGCAAAACACCAGTAAATGTTTCCGAGTTTGATTACATATACTCCAAAACGAACGGAGACAAAGCCGATTTTTCAAAAGCGTCTGTTGAAGAATATTTGGATTTATACATCAAATTCAAATTGAAGGTTGAAAAGGCTAAAGATATGCAAATTGATACCATCCCTGCCCTGCAACGAGAGCTGGAAGGTTACAGAAGACAACTATCCGATTCGTACTTAATCGACAAAGAAGTTAAGGAACGTCTTTTGAAAGAAGCCTATGAAAGAAAAAAGAAAGATGTGAATGCCAGTCATATCATGGTGGCAATAAAAGGTCGTAAAACTTCAGAGGATACCATTGCTGCTTACCAAAAGATATTGGAAGCTAAAAAAGCACTGGATAACGGACAAAAATTTGAAGATGTTGCTCGTTCAATGTCTGAAGATGTCTATTCCAATAAATCAGGAGGTAACATTGGTTGGTTGACGGCCCTTTTGCCCAATGGTTTTTATGGCTTGGAATCTGCTGCATATAATACGGCCAAAGGACAATATTCAGAACCCGCCAGAACAAATATTGGCTATCATATTGTAAAGGTTAATGATACACGACCAGCTAAAGGAACCGTAGAAGTTGCTCATATTTTATCCAGGGCGGATGAGAAAAAACCTGAAAAAGATCCTAAAGCTATTATAGAGCAGGTTTATGGCTCATTGGAAAACGGAGGAGATTTTGATGAGTTGGCTAAGCAATTTTCGGATGATAAAAAAACAGCTCTAAAGGGTGGGTATTTGGGTTTCTTCGGTATCGGAGTAAATGAACCTGCTTTCGAAAATGCAGCCTTCGGTCTTCAGAAAGATGAAGCATATTCAAAACCAATCAAGACCACTGCCGGTTGGCATATCATTAAGAGAGTCAGCAAGCCTGTTTTAGGTAAATACGAAGAAGAAAGAAATCGCCTTCAGGTACGAGTTGAAAATGATGGACGTTTCAAGCAGGCTAGAGAGGCTATGATTCGAAAAGTGAAAAGCCAAGGAGTCTACCAAATCAATCAAAAAGTATTGGACAACTTTGTTGCTACACTTAAAGATGATTTTAAAACCACAAAATGGAAGGCTCCTAAAAAAAGCAATGAAGTCCTTTTCACCTTTGGAAAAGAGAAAGAACATTATCTGGGAGATTTTACCGACTTCCTACTAAGAGCCTCCCGGAAAAGAACAACCCTTGGAAGGAAAAAACAACCGAAACAAATTGTAGAAGCCTTATTGGATGAATACTCTAATGATATGGCCTTAGAGTATGAAAAATCACAACTGGCTAAAAAATATCCGGACTTTCGTTCCCTCATGAGAGAATACGAAGAAGGTATTCTTCTTTTTGAAGTGACTAAAATGCTCGTTTGGGATAAGGCATCCCAAGATTCTGTTGGCTTGGAAAATTATTATGCGAATAACAAAGACAACTATTTGTGGAATGAACGCGCAGAAGTAAGCGTTTATACCTTGAAATCCCAAAGCGAAAAAATATTGGCAAAGGTTAGAAAAATAGCATCTAAAAAAGGTTCTGCTGATGTCTTGAAAAAAATCAACAAATTAGGGAATCTTTTAACAGTAACCCAAGAGAAAATCGAAAAGGGAAAATCGAAATATAAAAGTTTGGATGCGAAGAAATCCTGGTCAAAAGGGCAATTGTCGGACAATATTATCAATGATGACGACTCTGTTACCTTTGCAAAAATTGAAAATGTCATTCCTCAAAAAAGCAAATCTTTGAAAGAAGCTAGAGGGTACGTGATTGCCGATTTTCAAGATCAACTGGAAAGTGAATGGATTGAATCTTTGAGAAATGAATTTCCTGTAAAAATAAATCAAGAGGTGCTAAGCAACCTTGTGAAGTAATTTTTGACTAACTAATTATATGGTAAGATACCATTGGTTCATAATTTGGATGATAGGTATTGCCTTCGTGGGTAGTATCGGTTCTTGTATGCCCCCCGAAGAAGAACGGGATGCAGAGGATATCCTATTGGCCAAAGTGTATAATAAACCCTTATATCTTTCTGATTTGGATGGAATGATCCCTCGTTCTGCTACTCCCACAGACAGTTCGCTAATTGTTAATTCTTTTACCGAACGGTGGGTGAGGGAAAACCTCATGCTTTATGAAGCAGAAAGGAATATTCCCAAAGATTTGAATATTGATAAACTGGTTCGTGATTATAGGGCATCTTTGATCCTTCATAATTATGAAAAACAAATCACAGAAACACAGCTTGACTCTATGATATCCGACGATGAAATCATGGAATATTACAATCAATACGAAGGCCATTTCCAATTAGAAACAAGCATCATGAGATGCAAATTCATGAAACTTCCTTCCGATGCCCCCGATTTGGCTAAGGCAGAAAAGATGTGGGAAGAAATGAAAGATGGTTCATCCAAAAAGTTGGAAAACTATTGCGAGGAAAATGCCATCACCTACCAGCTAGAAGATAGCATTTGGGTCAACAAGGATGAACTAGCATCCGAATTCCCAAAAGACGTTTTGTCTTCCATGAAAGAAGGCAAGGAATTCAAACAGAAAAAAGAAGACTATGTTTATTATGTGAGGGTGATGGAAGTACAATCCAAAAATAATGAACCACCCCTAAGCTATATCAGGAACCAAGTCTCAAAATTCATATTACATAATCGTAAATTAGAACTTGTCAATAAAATGCGGGAGGAACTTTATCAAAAAGCCGAACGCAAAGGACACGTAAAATATTATAATTGATGAAAAAAGTATCATTGGGCATATTGTTGTTGTTCATGGTTTCCTCTACTGTTGTAGCTCAGGAAGTTTTGGATAAAATCATTGCCGTTGTAGGAGAGGAAATTCTGTTGAAATCAGAATTGGAAGAGAATGTTGCCCTTGCAGAAAGCCAGAGCGGTGTACTGCCTGAAAATGCGGAATGCCTTATCCTTAACCAGCTTTTGAGCCAAAAACTTTTGGTGAACCAAGCCAAGCTAGATAGTATTTTGGTTTTGGATGAAGAGGTGGAAGGGCAAATGAATGCCCGTTTCGAACAAATCTTGGTTATGATGAATAATGACCCCAAACAATTTTTGGATTATTATGGGATGACCATCACCGAAGCACGTGAAAAATTTAGGAGCGATATGAAAGATCAATTGCTCGCGCAGAGAATGCAGCAAAGTGTTGTATCGGATATTACCATAACTCCAGCAGAAGTCATCGAATTTTTTAATAAGATTCCTAAAGACAGCTTACCTTATTTCAATGCAGAAGTAGAAGTCGGAGAAATTGTATTTTATCCTAAACCCAACGAAGAAGAAAGGAAAAAAGCCAAAGATAGAGCTTTGGAATTAAGGACAATGATTGTAGAACAAGGAGCTAATTTTTCAGAACTGGCAAAATCCTCCTCCCACGATCCTTCTTCCGGCAGATTAGGAGGAGATTTAGGTTGGCAAAAACGGGGGCAATTCGTTCCCGAATTCGAAGCGACTGCCTATACTTTGGAAAAAGGAGAAATTTCTGAGGTGGTAGAAACAGAATATGGTTATCATATCATACAATTATTAGAACGACTCGGAAATAGAATCCACACCCGACACATTCTGATACAACCTAGAATTACCCAAGATGATATGGATAAGGCAAAAGAAAAATTGTCAGAAGTAAGATCGCTTATCCTTTCCGATTCCATTTCTTTCTCTAGGGCTGTTAAGGATTATTCTTCCGAAAAAGTACAAAGCTACTTCAATGATGGTTTGATGATGAATCCGGCAACGGGAACCACCTTCTTCGAAACCAGCGAATTGGATGTTGATGTTTATTTTACGATAGATACCATGTCTTTGGGAAGTGTTAGCGAACCGATAGAATATGTTTCTGAAAGAAGAGAAGCTGCCTTTAGGTTGGTGAAACTTGTTTCTATTACAGAACCGCACAAGGCTAGCGTCAAAGAAGATTATTCCAAAATAAAAACAGCCGCAATAGAAGAAAAGAAAGCCTTATACACCATAGATTGGGTGGAAGAAAAAATTGCCAATACCTATATCAAAATAGATGGCGATTATATGGGCTGTGAAGCCGTGGAGCCGTGGATGAAAAATAAAAACAACAGTAATCCATAAATTTAGCATGGGGCTGAAAATAAAAATCCTGAGTTCTTGATTTGAACTCAGGATTTTTTGATTTTGTTGAATATTTAGAACACCTTACGATGAACTTATTTAAAATATGTGGAAGAAACCAAGCAAAAAAGAAAGCATCATCCATGATCTAAATGGCTTAAAAATTCCTGTCGATATCTATTACGAAAGTCGTAGGAATGTAAGATGTTCCATTGGTAAAAAATCGGCTATCTTGCGAATGCCGAGGATGCTTCTTCCCTTGGAAAAGAAAAAACATTGGTTATGGTTCGAAGCATTTCTGAAAAAAAATGAACCGTTCCTCAAAGAAAAGTTTACAGAAAAATCCTACCATTCCGGTAATCAGATCCAGACCCGCCTCAAAAATTATATTCTTTCGATTGAAGAAACAGATAATAAATCCCACTCTGGAAGATTAGAAAATGGAGTGCTTCATCTCAAAATAAATAAGGAACAAGCCCAATACAAAGAAGCCATCCGTACCTTATCCTCTCGAATTATTGCCGCCGACCAAAAAGCAAGCATCGAACGGCGGGTCTTAGAATTAAACCATCTTTACTTTAAAGTTCCCATAAGGAAAGTCAATCTGAAATATACCAGCAGCCGATGGGGGAGTTGTTCCTCAAAAGGAAATATTAACCTTTCTACGAGATTGTTATTCGTTCCCGAAGATGTTTTGGACTATGTCATCATACATGAATTGGCACACCGGAAAGAAATGAACCATTCTCCCAAATTTTGGAAATGGGTATCCGATGCCATGCCCGATTATAAAGAAAAGGAAAAATGGCTGCGGGAACATGGAAAAAATTGTGATTTTTAGATCCCTCTATTCGTTCCTCAAGGTATTCCTTTCAATAATTTTATCGCAAAAAATACCATCGGGTAATGTTCCGAATTGAAGTCCCCGATCTTTCAACCTTGCTTCACAATAGGCATCTGCTACGAGGGAATTTTCCATCAATATGAGTTGGGCAGCTTGAAAACCTTTTGCCAATCTTTCCGCCAATTGCCTCGCCAAAAAGGGTTGGTGCAAGAGCGTTGGAATATCCATTTTCAATTTTCTGAGGTATTGATCAAAAATAGAGTTCTTATCCTTGGCTCTATCCATTTCCTCAAAGAAAACAGCCAGTGTTTCAGGCGACTTCGACAAGGCTCTCGAAATATCCAAACACTGTACATTGCCACTTCCCTCCCAAATCGAATTGACTGGAGCCTCTCTAAAAATACGAGGGAAAATACTTTGTTCTACATAACCATTTCCCCCTAGACATTCCATCGCTTCACCTGCTAGTTGAACCGCTCGTTTACAGATCCAATATTTACCCACAGGCAAGAGCAACCTTAGTAATAATTGTTCGTGTTTATTTTGCTTTTGATCCAAGCACAAAGCCGCACGATAAGTCATTGCCAAAGCCGCTTCTGACTCTAAGCACATATCGGCAACCACATTTTGCATCAAAGGCTGATCAATCAGGAGCCTTCCCATTACCTTACGCTCCGATATATGGTGAATGACCTCAGAGACGGCTCTCCGAATAAGAGAAGAAGAACCAATCATACAATCGTATCGAGTCAAGCCCACCATTTCAATAATCGTCGGAACACCTCGCCCTTCCTCTCCTAAAATTTCGGCATAAGCCCCACGATATTCAATTTCTGCCGATGCATTGGATTTGTTGCCCAGTTTATCCTTTATTCTTTGGATATAAATAGAATTTTTAGTGCCATCAGGTCGCCAACGAGGTGCCAAAAAACAGGTTAATCCTTTAGTGGTTTGAGCCAAGGTCAAAAAAGCATCACACATAGGGGCAGAGCAAAACCATTTATGTCCTGTAAGTTCATAAACGCCTTGTCCTAGAGAAATAGCTTGGGTTGTGTTGGCTCTTACATCGGTTCCCCCTTGCTTTTCTGTCATTGCCATGCCAATCGTAGCTCCTTGTTTCAAATTTGCAGAACGATTGGATTTATCATATTGATGACTCAAAATACGGGGCAACCACTCTTCTGCCACTTTAGATGTAGCTTGGATGACTGGAGCACAAGCAAAAGTCATCGATAAAGGACAACTCGTACCTGCTTCGATTTGGTTGTGCATATAAGACAAGGCCATCCGAATTTGATGTGCATTTTTTTCATCCTGATGAATCCAGGGGTAGGCATGTATTTTATTTCGAATCGCCAACTCCATCAAATCATGATAGGAAGGATGGAATTCTATTTCATCTACCCGTTCTCCAAAACGATTATGGGTATGAAATAAAGGTGGATACTTATTCGCTTGATAGCCTTTAAAAATCCATTCTTCTTGAGCCATCGTTCGCCCATATTCTTTAAGCATCAAATAAGCCGAATCCGAAGAAGATAAAGAAAGTGATTCCTTTAAAGGAATATCCTTTTCAAAAATATTGACATTCTGAAAGGGAGTCGCTTGATTAAAAACTTTATGGGTTTCAGAAGAAGTTTGAATATTAGATTCCATACTAGTATGATTTGAAAT
>JAHDDR010000004.1:15156-51681 GCA_020629255.1 Saprospiraceae bacterium
TTTTTCTATCGGACGGTTGGAAGCTAGGATAAATCCCCATTCGCCAAAAGAAGGGACATAGGCATGATAAGGATAAGTATAATCAAAACCTGCTTCTTGCAACGATTTATGGATGCACCAATAAGCGGCGGTCGTATGGAAAGGGCTTGTGGCTTGGGTTACCAAGGATCCATGAGGGCTTAATCTCTTTTTCGCCAAAATATAAAATTCACGGCTGTATAATCGGGACAAGTTATCATTGGTGGGGTCTGGCAAATCAGCAATAATGACATCAAATAGTTTTTCATTCTCCATCAGATAAACCATGGCGTCTTGGGCTATGGTTTTAAGTTTGGGATTATCCATACTCTTTCCATTTAATTGGGATAGCATGGGATGGTTTTTCGCCAAATCAAACATAGCTGGATCGATATCCACCATCACGATTTCTTCTACTTCATCATGCTTGAGGACTTCTCTTGCTGCTAGGGCTTCACCTCCTCCCAAAATCAATACTCTTTTTTTATAGGGTGATGATGCCATCGCCAAATGTACCAACGATTCGTGGTAACGGTATTCATCTACCGAAGAAAATTGTATGACCCGATCGATATACAATCGTACATCATCTTTTCCTTTGGTTAGAACCAAGGTTTGGTAGGGTGTTGTTTTGGAAAAAATAATTCGATCCCGGTATAAGCCATCATGCCATTGAGAGAGCATGGCATTGGAATATAAAATGGCTATTAAAAAGAAAAGACTTACCATTCCTATCAACGCCCAGAGTTGTTTTCTTTTTTTGGCGGTGAACTGATTCGAAAATACCCAGAGATTCATAATGCCTACGGCTACATTCACGAAACCAAAAATGAGAGAAGACAGGAAAACCCCCACCCAGGGTAAAAGCAAAAATGGAAATAATAATGTAGCAGCCAAGGCTCCTAAATAATCCAAAGACAAGACATCAGAAAGATTTTTATCCGAAGGAAATAATTCCTCCATTACTCTCGTCAATATTGGAATTTCCAAACCGGTCAACGTACCAATTAATCCGATTATAGCAATTACAATCCAATTGAACCAAAAATAATCTACTTGGGTAAACGTGAAATAAAGAAAAGGGACACTCATTCCTCCAATTAATCCCAAAATTATTTCTACTTCGATAAACCGTTCCAGTAAATCTTTTTTTAATATTCTTGATACATATGCCCCCAACCCCATGGCTGCCATATACACGCCAATAATGATAGAAAACTGCTTGATGCTGTCTCCTAAAAAATAGCTGGAAGTTGTGCTCACCAATAACTCATAGATGATGGAGCAAAGTCCAACAATAAAAATACTCAAAATTAAAATTGACTTTTCTTTGGGGAGTGGCATATAAATCTTTGGATTAAATATGAAATTGATCTCCGGTTTTTATAAAAACCTAAATATTATAAATTATCTTTATTTCATCATGACCTTGAAACAATAATTTTTGCTGCTTCATCATACAAAGCCCAAAGTTATGTTTTGAGAATTATTTTAACCTCGTTTTTAAATTAAAATTTATGAAATTACCAACATCCAAAACAAAACTTAAGAAGAAACAACTACCCACATACATTTGTGGCATCGCTGTTGCCGGAATTATGGGACTAGCCAGCTGTTCTTCTGGAGGCTCTCAAGAGTATGTTGAAGAAACGCAGGTACAAGCCTATACACAAGGCGTTATCACCTCTGTTGAAGAAACCGAAAAGGATCTTTTTAAAATTACAGACGAGACAGTTGTTCCTCAAAAAGAAGATAGTCGGATCATTGCCAATTATATGGATGGCGCCATCGACACCTTCACGTTGGATGAGGTTCAATTGGTTAATGCCGAAGATTCTACAGGAACGCGCAGAAGAAGCGGGGTTAGAAGTGCCATTACCGGAGGTTTATTGGGATATTATTTAGGACGAAGCTTCTCTTCTCCCACCAATAGAAGTTCGTACAAAAGTGCTGATGCTTATAATAAATCACAAACATCAAACTCTAAGTTGAGATCCACTGCCAAAACCACAACGGTAAGAAAACCTGCTTCAGGTTCTTCTGGTTATGGTGGTAGTAAATCGACACGTTCTTATGGCGGATAATCTGAACAATCGTTTATACGAGTTCAAGGCTCCATCCTATAAATATTGGAAAAAACAAGGCATGGCATATTATGCCGATGAGGAAATGGAATATCTCACCAACGAATTGCTTTGCATAAGTGAGATCGAAATAAAAAAATATGCCGATGCCTGTTTGGAACTCTATGGAATGTATGAACGTGCCGCACAGCATGTTATTGATAACAACCTCTGGGAAGAATTAGGCATTCCCGAAAATGCGATTGAGATTATTCGATATTCTTGGGCGAATAAGGATCTGTACCCTCATTTGTATGGTCGATTTGACCTCGCGGGTATTATTGATGAACGTCCAGTAAAACTTATCGAATTCAATGCGGATACCGCTACGGTAATGCCTGAAACGGCTTTGATTCAATACGAACAATTAAAGGCGGCAAAAATAAAGGGGAGTTCTCAGTACAGCCAATTGTATGATACTTTAGGAAAGCGGTTTTTTGAAATCAAAAAATTGTATCCCAATAAGGATCATACAATTTTATTGAGTGATTTGGGCCATGAGGAAGATCGCTTGAATTTGGATGTGTTAACCAAAGCGGCGGGATATGGTGGCTTCCAAACCCAGCAATCGCTTTTGGAAGAAGTTGTCTTTTCTCCTGAGGATGGTATTTTCATACAGACAGGACAAGACGATTATACCCGATTCGATTTTTGGTTCAAATTGGTACCCTGGGAATTCATCGCTTATGAAGAACCCGGGCTCATGGATATTTTGACTCAAATTGTCACTAAAGATTTGGCCGTTATCCTAAATCCAGCATACACCATGATTTTTCAATCGAAAGCGATTATGAAAATATTATGGGATTTATATCCGAACCATCATTTGTTGCTGAAAACTACTTTTTCTCCCAACGATTTCAAATATGAACCGTATGTACAAAAGGTAATTTTTGGTCGAGAAGGAGAAAACATCAAAGTATTTGGTGCTGATGCCCAACAGTTGGAAGCCAATGATGGCGATTTTGGAAACTACCCTTCGGTTTATCAATCTTTTATTGAATTACCCGCTGATGCTGATGGGGATATTTACCAAGCGGGCATTTATTTTACAACGAAAGCCGCTTCGCTTTCTTTTCGAAGGAGGGATGGCTTGATTATAGATGAAGATTCAGAATTTATTGGGCATTACGTTTTGTAATGCCTTTTTTGCTTTTGATACACTGCCTCTATCAAAATAAGATACATCTACATCGGCAGCCTCGAATTCTTGTTGTAAAAAATCAATGGCTTTTTGAATATCGACACCATCTCCACAGGTGAAAAAATCAATAGCGGCAAAACCATGTTCCGGCCAAGTGTGTATGGTGAAATGACTTTCTTCGATCACAACAACCCCGCTTACACCATATGGGGAAAATTGATGGAAACTGTTAGAAACTATTGTCGCTCCGGAAATGTTAGCTGATTGTAATAATGTTTCTTTTACAAAAGGAATCGTTTCTAATTTTTGATACGGGCAACCATAGATTTCTATGAGCCAATGTTTCCCGATAGAGGATAAATGAGAAGTTGGAGATTTCATTTTTTTGAAATTATATGTTTTTCAAAAATAACATTTTTCTGAAATAGTTAAGATGAAATGGCAAATCTAATTTTTCGTTATTCAAGAAGAACCTAATTCAATAACTAAGATG
The DNA here is from genome assembly GCA_020629255.1 of Saprospiraceae bacterium. GTDB lineage: Bacteria > Bacteroidota > Bacteroidia > Chitinophagales > Saprospiraceae > JAHDCE01. The sequence continues at coordinate 18,935 of JAHDDR010000004.1, forward strand.
CAAAAACGAAACTCCAAAAATCATCATTTTGTATTCATGTTTTTTTGATGTTCTTATTTTTTTTCTTGAGAAACAGAAATCAAAAGAGATTATGTGGATTTGAAAATTGCTTCGGAATGAAAAAGCCATTGAGCGATTAAAAAAAGATGGGGAACAATTAAATCGGGCGTTGAACAATCTGGATGCTACCTTTTCAAAAATTACTGACATGTTGGATGACATCATTGCTATAGATGAAAATACAAATCCGGTTCTTGCCAGAATGAAGCTAGCGAAAATGAAGAAGGAAATAGAATGGGAAGCTACAAAGGGCATGGCTAATATGAGTTATTTCGCCCTGCACGAGGAAATTGAAAAAAAGAGGAGGGTATAAAGAATTCATCAAGGAGTTGACCGAAAAAGAAAGCATTGCTTTTATAAAGTGCATGAGAAAAAAATAAGTCAGATGATGAAAAAACATGATAAGAATTTAAAGGAGGCGCTAGAAAAACTTAAAGCAAAAGAACAATTCCTTAAAGAAAAATTTGGAACACCTGAAAAGCAAGAATAATTTTAATTCGATTAATATGAAAATTTCAACTAAAACAGCATTAGAAAAATTATCAGAAAGTAAATCTGAATTCTTAGAATTATTTCATCATGGTAGTTTGGTGGCAGAAATATATAAACCGGATAAAATAGATAAACAATCACCACATACAAGAGACGAAATCTATGTCATAACAAAAGGAAGTGGTAAATTTATTAATGATGGTAAAACTGTAGAAGTACAAATAGGTGATTTTTTATTTGTAAAAGCAGGAATAGAACATCGTTTTTTTGATTTTACAGATGATTTCTCTACATGGGTGTTTTTCTATGGTCCTGAAGGAGGAGAATAAAAATTTAATAATTATTAAAACATTTACTGATGGATAAAAAAAACATACCAGAAAAAATAAAAGTAAAAAGAGTTCCACAACGCGGGGTGTATGATAAAAAGACTATTTATAAAATTTTAGATAAAGAATTTTTATGCCATGTCGCTTTTATTCATAATGGTTTTCCTGTTGTTATTCCTACTTTATATGGACGGTACGAAAATAATTTATATTTACATGGATCGGCAGCAAGTAGAATGATGAAATCCCTAAAAGAAGGAATAGATGTTTCCATTAGTGTTACAAGAGTAAATGGTTTGGTATTGGCTCGATCGGGTTTTCATCATTCTGCTAATTATGAATCAGTTGTAATTTTTGGGAAAGCGATTTTTATTGAAGATAAAGAAGAAAAAATAAAAGCCCTGAAATATGTTTCCGATCATATTATTCCAGAACGATGGGAAGAAGTAAGAGGCCCTTCCGACAAGGAATTAAAAGGAACCATGTTATTAAAAATACTAATTAATGAAGCCTCCGCGAAAATTAGAACCGGTGGGCCGAAAGATGAAAAAGACGATTATAATTTAGATGTGTGGGCAGGAGTGGTTCCATTTTCCAAAGAAATAAAAAATCCGATTCCCGATGAATTACTAAGGGACGGGATTCCCATTCCTCCATCCGTTGAAAAATATATTAAAAATAAAAATTAGAAAGATTCCCCATCTTTATTTTTATAACGGGAATTATTTCCGTCGGGAATCATATAGCCGCCATAAATAATAAAGCCCCAATTTTTTATTTTATCCTCATGAACTGGACGTTGCATGTGGAAATTCCGCCAAGGAGTGAAATCCATCATTCCTTTTATTCCGGCAACAAAAGTACCAATGCGTGTTTCTGTAGGAAGGGAAAAATCAACCACCCAAGAAAAATCTGTTCGACTAATTTTATAATCCGGTGTTTTTTCTATTTCTGTAAAATGAATAATATGTGGATCTCCTGTTCCACCAATAAAACTACCCGAATACTGAATAATTTTCCCTTGCATTAAATATCCAAAATCGAAACCACTTCCAATAAAAAAACCTCGTTCCTTAATCGGAATTAAATACTTCATCATAAATGAAGATCCCACATAATCCATCTGATATTCTTTGTGATCATATTCGTAATTACCAGAGGTCCTATTGCTCCAATTGGCTACCACTCCTTTACGGATAAAAGATGGTTCCACATGAAAATATAAATTATTTTTTATTTTCATTTCGATGGGGACACCCAAAAATAAACCATTCCTAAATAATAATTTATCTACTTCTTCTATCTCTTCATACTGATGGAATGTAAAAAGGCCCACGCCTGCATGAACACCCGCCGAAATTTGGCTGGCAGCTTCGGAATAAATCCCATAAATAAAAAATAAAAGGAATATATATTTCTTATTTCTTGTCGGCATGTCTTGTTGTTGTAAATAATTTATAGGGGATAAAATGGAATCGACACCATTAAAACGCATTCTGAAATAATTATTTTTATTCCATTGTATGTTTAACAGTTTGAAATCTCCTTATGGAAAATACAGCAAAACTCGTACCTTAGTGGAGTTCAATACCATCTAATTCACCTAGAATTTAATTTCAATCAGATGAACAAAGCGTATTCAATTCTATTCGTTGCTTTATTTCTTTTCATTTTTTCTTCTTGTAAGGATGATGATAAAGGAGAGGCTTGCAATTATGAAGCCCAAGCCGTAAATACCTTACAATATTTAGGAAGTCATAATTCGTATCGAATAAAAACATATCAGCCCATATTCGATATGGCCAACACTCTATATAGTACAGGAACTTTGCCAAGTGATCTCAATCCTCAAGAATGGGACTATGATCATGTATCCATTGTAGAACAATTATCCACCTACAATTTAAGAACCTTCGAATTGGATGTATATTACGATCCGGATGGCGGAAGATATTACAATCGTCAAGGAAATGTATTGGTTTTTGAATCTGCGGAATCAGGTATTCCTGAATTACAAGAGCCTGGTTACAAAATTATCCACATTCCTGATTTGGATTATAACACGCATCATTACACCTTCGAGGATGCCCTCGAAACGATGAACACTTGGTCCAATCAAAACCCTGATCATGAACCGATTTATATCATGATAGAATTGAAAGCATCGGCGGCAGGTGATGTCGCTCCCGGATTGGGCTTTGCTACGGCATTACCCTATACCTCCCAAGCCATGGAAGACCTAGAAGCGGAAGTCAAAAGTGTTTTTGGAGAAGGATTGGGAAAAGTCATTACACCGGATCAACTCAAAGGCTCATATGCGACCATCGAAGAGGCTGTGAAAAATGGAAATTGGCCACAACTTAGGGAATCCAGAGGGAAATTCTTCTTTATTTTAATGGGAAATAATGAAAGCATCACGAATTATACTGCCAATCATCCCAATTTAGAAGGAAGAGCGATGTTCTATTTTACTGATCCTGGAAATCCGAACTGTGCTTTCGTCAAATATGACAATCCTTTAAGCGATTTGGAAAATATTCAGAATGCTGTGAATACCGGTTATATGGTACGGACAAGAGCCGACGCCGGTACTTGGGAAGCACGAAATGGAGATACATCCAAACGGGATGCAGCTTTTGAAAGCGGTGCCCAAATCATTTCTACAGATTATTACAGACCCGATCCCCGTTCAGGAAATGGAGATGGAACTTGGACCGATTATCATGTCAAATTCCAAGACAATGCAGCATTCCAACCCAGCGAAGTCAACAGCACACACAGCTGTCCGGAGTAACCATTTTTTATGGGTGATGAACCCTAGCTTTATCCCGAATTCTCATTTAATTGAAAATTCGGGATGAATCATGTTTGTTTTTCTCCATCGAATAAGGGCTGCCCAGAAATAATCCGGACAACCCTTTTCAATTCCTTATCTTCAGAATTAATCTTATTTCAATCTTGCACGTGTTGTACGATTGATCCAACAACCAATTTTATAAGAATCCCCATCTTTCACATTTCCATTCATGAAACCATCTTCTTTGGTTGGAAGATATTGGCTGTATTTATTGATTTGCCGTTGTGCTTTTCCAGCCGATTCGCCATCCTGTTTTGCTTTTTCCCACATATCCATAGCCGGCCAAATCACCACTTGGCTCTTCCATCCTGTACCTGGACCGCAACTTGCACCACTCGAGGCATACATGTTTCCTATCAGCAAATAAGCCTTACCCCATCCCGGGCGGTGTTCCAATGCTTTGTTCGCCCACTCCCGAGCTTTACTAAACCTCTTTTGTCGGGTCATGATAGACGCTATAGAATAAGCATAAGCGGCTTTTTTAGAATTGTCGCTTGATTTATTATACCTATCTTCTAAACAATTAAGTGCTTCTGCATATTGTCCATTCTTGAGCATGTCATTACATGAAGGAGGTCTTGGTGTTCCTGGTTTTGTCGGATTAGGATCTGTTTCTACTACTACACAATTGGCTTGGTAAGAAGCATTGATTTCTCTCAATTTAGCATCTGTTTCGGAACAATTACCCCAACGTAGAATGGAGTACGCTTCCATCATGGCATCGCAATCATTTTTATCTTCTTCGAAGATGTAGAGGTATTTGTTTTTGTAATAATTGCAATCATAAAAACCTTTGGTCGCTTCGAATTCTTCTAAGCGAACAGACGCATAACCATCCACTACTTTGAAACCTTCTAATTCGTTTCCTTTGGCCGTCTTCAAACCATTGGAAACGATTTTAGTTACCATCATGGCATATTTTTGTGCTTCCGCCATCCCGATGGCTTTGTTATTGAACTGTGTGATCAATAAATCAGTAAACGGGTTCAATACGAAGGCTTGGGTTTCCATTCCTTTCAAATCCATCGATTTTTTGAATAGGTCATATTTTTCTTTATCTGTGGCATAACTCGGATAGTTATACACATAATCGAAGCCTTTTCTGCCATAGATGTATCCTACATCATCGGGATAGCACTCCAACATTTCATCATATAATTTCATGATTTGATCCACGAGACCTTTTTTCTTGGCTGTATCTGTTTCTTTTTTGAATTGATCATTCAAGATTTCGAGTCCCCAATTATAGACGGTATTTCTTTTTCCATCTGCTGCGGGAGCTGCGGCATATACTTTTTGCCAAAGGGGAAATGCCTTCTCATAATTTTTCGCCTTTACTTCATCCTTACATAAAACATAACTATCTATGATAGCATCTTTATTCGGAGAATCATTCCAATTGGGACAAGGACTTAGATTTTCTTCGGGTTTAGGTTTTGTTGTCTCTGTTTTGGGTTCTTCTTTTTCTACCGTTTTTTGGGTGGTCTTGGGTGTACAAGCCCAAAAGAACAAGACAATTCCTGTCAATAATAGCAACGAACGTTTCTTCATGGTGATTTATCGTTTAATTCTATAATTTCTAAATGAATAGATGCCAAATTTAATCTAACCGGTGTATATAATGGTAATCAAATATATGTTTCGATTGCTGCACCAGTCGGATTCTCTTCATTTAGACTAAAAATTCTCATTAATGGATACATTAAGGTGAGTACAATAACGAAAAAAAATCCTGAAAGGAATGTTATACTTTTGGTAAAAAATGATAAGAAAAGGATAAAGCTCCTATTTCTAAGAGCTTTATCTGTTTTCTTCCATGCGAGAGGGGAGATCTGAAATAAAAGTTTCCCAATTCATAATATGTGATCTAATTGTGTGATAATATGTAAGCTACCTTAATCGAAATTCGTGCCATTTATGAATATGGTTCATAAGATAACATTACCATAACGCTCATTGAACCCCTCTATGCCTTGCAGCCCTCCGGTATGAATTGCCATAATAGAGGCGTTCTTCGGAAAAAAACCTTGTTCAATTAGATCAAAAATACCATACATCATTTTTCCGGTATAAATGGGATCTAAGGGAATGTTGTATTCTTTTTTGAACCCGTTGATAAAGGAAATCAATTCGGGAGTATGTTTGGCATATCCTCCAAAATGATACTCGTTCTTGATGTTCCAATTGTGATATGTTTTTTGGAGTAGCTGATTTACCTCAGATATTAAGAAATTCCCCTTGAGGCTCGAAAATCCTAATATTTTAGTCTGTTTGAATTTTTCGGCAACCTGCTGAATTATACCTCCAATGGTTCCCCCTGTTCCTACCGAAACACAAATAAATTCCGGATTATAGCCTTGTCCTTCCATTTCATCAATAATTTCCCGACAACCTTTTAGGGCATATGAATTTGTCCCGCCTTCAGGAATCATATAAAATGAACCGAATTGATTTTTTAATTCTTCCAAAAAGGTAGGATCGTATTTATTCCTGAATTGGGTCCGACTCACATAATGGAGTTGCATTCCTTTTTCTTTGGCAAATCGTAGTGTCGGATTTAAAATGGCCGGGGGCGTTCCTCTGATTATTCCAATACTGGAAAATCCGTATTCTTTTGCTGCTGCTGAAGTTGCATGGATATGGTTGGAAAAAGCCCCCCCAAATGTGAGCAAGGTATTTTCTCCTTGTAATTTCGCTTGCTCAAGGTTGTATTTCAGTTTTCTGAATTTATTTCCTTGTATGGTAGGATGAATTAAGTCATCTCTTTTTAGATATAATTTGATTCCTTTTTCTAAGAGTGAATCGTTGGCCAATTCTTGTATGGGAGTAGGAACTTGCATGAAATGCGAATATAAAAAAAGGCAGCCGCTTCTTCTAGCAGCTACCCCTTGAATTTGATTCCCCCCTTTATTGAATCAAATCATTCTTCTTTTTCCTAACGTGATTTTACAGAGGGGGTGCCTTTTCATATTAAAAAGCAATCATATATTTCACTTTGCAATACTCATGCCATTTTTTATATATGTTTATTAAGTAATGGATAAAATGGTTGTTAATGCCTTTGTTTTAGATAAATGAAATGAATCATTCTTTCTTTTTATTCATTTTTCTAGTGGGAGGTCTCAAAATATTGGTATTCGATTGGTTATTTTATTAATTTGCTAGTTCAAGTATTTTTTTAAAATTAAAAACCATGGATAAATTATTGGACTGGGCATTTACCCTTGCATTTATTGCTGCTATTTTGATTATAGGATATTTTGTGTACGATGGGGTGAGCAAGGCGATGAATGAAGGAAAGTTAGATGACAGGAGTATTGAAATCGCAGAAGAAGAATATGATGATGATGTAGATGCCAGATATGAAAGCGAGGACGAAGATTATTACGAAGATGATGGGGAAGACCTTTATGCTGAAGAAGAATCCATACCCCAAGAGTATGATGATGAAATTGCACAAGTGATGGAAGATGTTATTTCTGAAACTCAAACCGAAGAAGCTCTGACAGCTTCCGAACCGGAATCTATTCCTTCAACCCCTGAGCCTGTTGAAGAAAAGGAAGAAGATGTTGTTGAGGAAAAATCCGTTCAAGATCCGTCTCCAGCAAAAGAAGAAATAGAGAAAAAACCTGAACCCACAAAGCTTACCGCTTATACTGCCAAATTTCTTGTATTGGCGGGTTCATTCAGTACTAAAGCCAATGCCGAGACACATGCCAAAAGTTTGGAAAAATTAGGGTATCAACCCGAAGTGGTAAACTTCATCAATTCGGAAATGCATACGGTTGTCGCTGCCAGATATAATAGCCGAGGATCTGCCGATGCTGCCAAAAAGCAGCTCAAAAGCAAAAAAATAGATTGCTATGTACATACAAAAAGATAAAACTTCGTAGTTTGTAATACCAAAAGATCCGAAACCAAATAGATAAAGAAATGAACCGCCCAATGAAGTCCGAAGAAATTTTCTTGGAAGAAAATAACCTCTCTCAACATATCGACCGTACTCTTTTACATCCGGATTGTTCGGAAGAGGAAATCAGCATTGTTTGTGCTGAGGCTAAAGAAAAATGCTTCCATGCTGTGTGTATTCCTCCTTATTTTGTTCAAAAAGCGGCTCGGTTGTTGGAGGAAAGCCCCGTCAAAATTGTTACTATGATTGGTTTTCCTATGGGCTATTCGACCACCTACGCCAAAGTAGAAGAAATGAAAAGAGCTTTCATTGATGGTGTGGATGAAATTGATGCCATGATTAATATTTGTGCGGTAAAGAATAATGACTGGAATTATGTTAAAAACGATATTGACACCATGGCGAGCATGACCCGTATGAAAAACAAAATTATCAAAATTATTTTTGAGGTGGATATGCTCAATGAGGACGAAGCAAAAAAGCTTTGTGATATTTGCATAGAAAGTGGTGTGGATTTTATCCAAACTTCTACCGGTGTAAACGGCAAGGGCAACCAAACGAGTATCATTTCTTTTCTTCGCAGTTATTTGCCTGAAAATATCAAAATAAAATCGGCTGGGGGAATTGAGTCCATACAGGAAGCAAAAAAAATATTGGATGCCGGAGCAGAGCGAATCGGATATATGAACTCTTTGTCGTGAACAACTAAAATCATCAGCTTTTCGTTATCTTTGCAAAAAATATGATTATGAATTTCAAGGCTTGGTTTTCCATTCTGTTCTTTTCTCTTTTTATTTCTACACTTCAAGCACAAATCAGTTATATAGAAGATGTGGCTGTGCAAGGGATCTACAATCGGTATATTTCTCAAAATAGATCCACAACGTTAACTTTGGGTTGGAGGGTGCAAATCGTATCAACCAATGATCGTAGAAAAATGGAAGCCGTAAAAGCCGAATTCGAAAATAAATTTCCAGAACTTATTCCAGTTTGGACGTACGAAGCTCCTAACTATAAAGTAAGGGTTGGTGCTTTTCAAACGAAAATGGAGACCGAGGCTCTTCGAAACAAATTGAGAAAAGAATTTCCAAGTGCATTCGCTGTAAAGGATAACAAAATTAAACCCATAGAATATTTATAAACATTTTATCCCGTGGGATATAACATACAAATCATAAAAAAAGGATTTTTGGGTATTCGTCCTAAAAATCCTTTTTCTATTTTCGCTATCCTCGTTTTTATTGTATCAGCAATTACGGTTTTAAATACAGAACGGACTCATAAACGATCCATCCAATACGATTTGGCGGGCTATTTTTCTTACTTACCCGCTATTTTTTTAGAAGATGATTTGAGCTTCCATTTTACAGACAAATACAACCTCGACAATAAACAATTCCTTGCCTCTACTTCCGACACCACCCTGCGGGTGAACCGATATTCTATTGGAACTGCGGTTTTATTATCTCCATTTTATGCTTTTAAAAATAAGACCCTTCCCACTACCTCAAAATTAGAAAAAGGGGGTTTTTCGAATATTTATTTATATGAGGTAATTAGAGCCACTATTATTTATGTCTGTCTCGGTTTTTTATTTCTACGAGGAATCCTTTTGTATTATTTTGATGATATTACAACAACCCTTAGCATTTTAGGCATCGGCTTAGGAACCAACCTTTTTTATTATTCATGTGTCGATGCCTTGATGAGCCACGCCTGTTCTTTTTTTTTATTTTCGGTTTTGTTTTGGTCAACGTTCCAATGGCTTGAAAAAAAGAATAAAAAGGCATTGCCTCTGCTTGGAATAACCATGGGATTAATTGCTTGTGTACGGTTACCTAATTTAATTGTCGGATTATTGCCTCTCCTTTGGGGTATCAAATCATTGGCTTGTATTTCTGAAAGGGCATCATTATTATGGAAACAAAAATGGTGGATTTCCGCTGCTCTTTTTTGTTTTTTAATCGGATATTTTCCTCAAATATTATATTACAAATTGGCTACGGGGCATTGGTGGGTCAACGCGTACCAAGGGTATAGTTTCTGGTGGGAGCAACCTCTTTTCTGGAGATTGATGTTGAGTTTTAGAAACGGATGGCTTATTTATTCGCCCATTATGTTGCTCGGACTTGCGGGGATTTATTTTACTTGGAAATATTATAAAGAAGCCTTCTGGCCCCTCTTCTTATTTTTGATCATAAATATTTATGTCTTGTCTTCTTGGTGGTGCTGGTGGTATATCGGTTTCGGTATGAGAGCTATGGTAGAAGCACTTGCTCTTATGGCTTTTCCTTTCTGTGTTTGCATCTCTATCCTAATAAAACGCAAATTTTTGCGATGGTTCTTTGCCCTCTTTTTTTCGGCATGCATTTATCTGAACTTATTCCAAACACATCAATACATTTATGCTATTATGCCCTGGGATGGGATGAACAAAGAAACCTATTTTCATATTTTCGGAAAGACAAATCCAGTCGATAAGGAATTCATCCTTACGCGAGATAGTTTAATCAATTATAATTTGGATATACACAAAGCCATCAACGACAAAAATTACCGTTGGGAACATTTGAAATAAAAAACCTCTTTGCCTGAATAGGCAAAGAGGTTTTTTTATCCTTCTTTCTAAATTTTATTCTTCATCATCCATAAGGGTGATATCAAAATCCGAAAGAACGGCTTCCATCATTGGATCCTCTTCTGGATTATATTTTTCTTTTAATTTATAACCATAGAACTTCCCAATCAAATTATATTTTGCCGCCGTTGTTCCGCCCCGAATTTGCTTCAACACTTTATAAAAAGACGTATCTAATTCTCTTTCGATCATGGCAATAAGAACTTTTCCCTGAGTACGGGTCAATTTTTTTAGGGGAGCTTCAAATTCCTTTTTTAGATCTTTTTGCACCTTTTTCGAATATTTTTTTCTCTTGCGTTTCTTCATCTCCGCCGTTTCTATCTGCATTTGCCGATAAACCGTAATCGCTTTAACAGCATAAGGGTAAACCTTTTGGGCACTCCGTTTCAATTTATAGTACCTCCGCTTGTCTTCCTTACTTTTGAATTCACGAGGCATGGTAATAGACGTTCCATCTAAATCCGCGATATAGAGTGTATCACCATCTGTAACGAGGGCGTACATCCATTCATCACCAATCTTTACCCTTTCCATATCTTCCAAGTCGTCTTGTGCGAACATGGGCAAAGAAAACAGGGTAAGAAATCCTAATAATATAAATCTATTTGTCATCATCATTCTGTTGGTCGTTTTTGTTTATATAACGCAATTTATAGCAAAAAAGGTATCAAAATCCGTTAATAGCTCGTTAAACATCATTATTTTGGCATTAGTGATTCATTTTGATTTGTCTATAAGAAGCTGATTGAATTTAACCATTAGAATTTGTTATGCTCCTTTTTTCACTGTTTTTCGTTCCCAAAATGCTCATTTAGCTAAGGCTAAACTCCGCTTTTTGTGCCTCAACCAGTAAAAAAATGAACGATAACATTTTTCAAATGTCAAATCCAATCAGCTTCTTAGACGAATTCCTTTTATTTGCGTTACCAATATATCATCAATTAAAATTAATAATGAGGGTTTTCCTTTTTTTCTTGGCTGTATCCTTTTTAATTTTTTCCTGTGAAATTGATCCCAACAGGAAGAAAAAGCAAAAATTCAATTATATCGAAGATCAAGTCAAAAAACATACCGATTCCCTGGGCTTGGTACTTGATTCTTTATGTGATCTGCATCAAAAAGAACGGTTCGATTTTATGGTCGATTCTATTATTGATGTACGATTGGCAGATATCCGTCGAAAAATAGATCAGAAAAAATGAGGCATACTACTATATATTTAATGATATTGATGCTAGGAATTTCTACATTATTTTTCTCTTCTTACCAGATAGGCAATGAACCTGAATTCACAGAAGAAGATATGCTGTTCATTCAAGAAGAAATAGAAAAAAGAATCTTGGCCTTCAAACAGAAAAAAAACAAGGAGTGCCAAGAAGAATTGATAGAAAGGGTAGATGCAAAAGTAGATTCTCTATTAATGTACAATGCCCAAGAACTTCTTTTTGGTGATGATACTGTTTCGATCAAACCCAAACCGAACAAACCCTCTTTCCCTGAAGTTATCCGCCCCGATAACGATGCTCCACTCGCTCCATTAATTGGAGATGAGGACTCTTTGTTACAAGATGTGCCTGTTACCAGCCCACCGGCGTTTGTTCCTCGTCCTCAGGTTGATGATATTGCACCACCAGAAGAAAATTCAGTGTCTGAACCACCCAAATTCATCCCGAATATCAAAAGGGATTCTACAAAAAACAAATTCAAAGATCGATTCAAGAAAAATGGAAAAAAATTGGACTCCCATATCGACCAATAAAGAACAAGTACAACAATTGGTTGAAGCCTTACAAATCAATCCGCTTTTATGTGAGTTGTTGGTGCAGCGAGGCGTATATACTTACGAACAAGCCAAGGAATTTTTCCGCCCCTCTTTGGAACATCTTCACGATCCTTTTTTGATGAAGGATATGGATAAGGCGGTTTCTAGGATTTTAATGGCTTTGGAAAAAGAACAGAATGTTCTTCTTTATGGCGATTATGATGTGGACGGAACCACCTGCGTCGCTTTAATACACACTTTCCTAGAACGAATCGGCTGCAAACATCTTGATTATTACATCCCCGATCGTTATTCTGAAGGCTACGGCATATCTAAAAAGGGCATCGAATATGCTCATCAAAATAATATAGATGTGATGATTGCCATGGATTGTGGCATTCAAGCTATAGAAAAAGTAGACTTGGCCCATCAATTAGGTATCGATGTTATTGTTTGTGATCACCACCTTCCTTCAGAAACATTACCCAACGCCATTGCTGTCCTTGATCCTAAAAGAAAGGATTGTCCATATCCTTATAAAGAATTGAGTGGTTGCGGTGTTGTCTTTAAATTGGTACAAGGTCTGGCCCAACGAGGCGATTTTCTTCCCAATACTTGGGATGATTTATTTGATTTGCTTGTTATCAGCATTGGTTGTGATATTGTTGAAATGAAAGGAGAAAATAGAACCTTGGCCTTTTTCGGCTTGTCTCAAATCAACGAAGGCGAAGCAAGCTTAGGCATTAAAGCCCTCATAGAAAAAAGCGGTAAAGAATTACCCATTAGTATTGGAGACTTAGTTTTTGGAAGTGGCCCTATGATAAATGCCGCTGGTCGGTTAGCTGATGCAAAAGAAGCCGTTCGATTATTGTTGAGCCATGATCCTTCTGAAGCAACAGAATTGGCCATAAGCCTTGCTTCAAAAAATCAAGAACGTAGAGATTACGAAAGGTCAATTACCCAAGAAGCCATTGATCTCTTAGAACGATCTGGCTTTACTCCTGATTGGAAAACCATTGTTTTGAGTTCACCGAATTGGCACAAAGGGGTGCTAGGTATAGCCGCCTCCAAACTGGTAGAAAAATATCATCGACCGACCATCATACTATCCAAAAAAGATGGACTATTGGTTGGATCTGCCCGATCAATTCACGGTTTTGACCTCCATCAAGCTTTGTGTGAATGTTCTGAATGGTTAAGTAATTTTGGAGGCCACAAACATGCAGCAGGTTTATCTTTAGAACCACAACATTTATCCTCTTTCCAACAGCAGTTTGAGCAATTAGCCAAAGATTGGATTCCTAAGGAAGTTTTAGTGCCTGAAATTCCTATTGCCGCCCATCTGGATTTTGATGACATCACTCCTAGTTTCCTTAAAATACTCAAGCAGTTTGCTCCTTTTGGACCTGGTAATCGAAGACCTGTATTCCGTTCCAGCCAAGTCAAGGATACGGGTGCTTCTAGATTGGTGAAAGAGCATCATCTCAAGGCAAATTTGAAACAAGCCAATTCCCAAACGTTCGATGGTATAGGTTTTTGGATGGGGCATCATTTTGATACTATTATACAAAAACCTATAGATATCTGTTATGTAATAGAAGAAAACCGTTGGAGAGGTAAAACTTCTATTTCTTTAAATATCAGGGATATTAAATCATAACTAGTTATGAGCCTGCCCGATTAAATCCTTTTGCCATTTCATTGACTTCGGATTCATAAATATTTTCATAGAAACAGTATTTACCCAAGGCTTCTATTCCTACAGAAATACTGGGCGTTTTCGTTTCGTTCATCACACCTAGATATTCTTCGAAATAAGTGATGATAACTTGTAAATCGTACACTAAATTTTTAAGTCGATCAATACTTGCACGAGTATCCGGAGGTGGAAAATTTCTTTCAAGAAGTACCCGTTCCTCCGATAAAATACCTACGATATAATCTGTTACTTCTATTTCGGGTAGCTCTACTATTTGCTCGATGATTTCTAATGCGGAATTCAATTCCTTTTTAAGAGGTACTTCTTTTTGTTTAGACCATTCATCATATACTTCTAATAAAAGGCTGATGGATCTTACATAATCTTTAGCAAAAAATGCTTCTTGTGATGTTCGAATCTGATTTGTCATCATGGTATGGAATGTATTTGGAAATATGAAATAAATTCAAACACAATATAAAACAAATAATTTTATTAAAACAATTTTTTTTAAATATAAATCCATCACATTAACATTTATGGTAGATTGAAATAAGTGTCCTTTTGAAATAGGCTCCGTCTTAAAGGCATCGTTGCAACGAGAACAAATCTCTATTAATACATTTATTTCACTTAAAACTTTAAACAGTAGAAACCAACATGGGAGATTTATTAGCTAATATTCCAGAGAATTTACAAGCTGATTTATTCAGTATGGGGAAAACCCTATTTTCGGCAATTATTGCCTTGATCATCGGTTTTATGGTCATTGGATGGATCGTAAAATTCGTAAAATCTATAATGAGTAAAAACAATGTTGACAAAGATTTACAGCCGTTCTTGGCATCTTTGGTCAACGTAGGTTTGAAAGTATGTTTATTACTTGCCGTAGCGGGTATGTTTGGTGTAGAAACTACATCATTCGTAGCGATGCTGGGTGCGATGGCATTCGCCGTAGGTATGGCATTACAAGGAAGTTTAGGTCATTTCGCTTCAGGTGTTTTGATTCTTTTATTCAAGCCTTATAGAACGGGAGATTTGGTCGATATCCAAGGAAATGTGGGTGTTGTGGATGAAATCCAAATTTTCAATACCGTACTATTAACTCCAGATAATAAGAAAATTATCATTCCTAATGGAACCGTTACCAACGGTTCTATCACGAACATTTCCGGACAAGGGGAAATCAAAGTCGTGATGTCTTATGGCATAGGATATTCTGATGATATTGATAAAGCAAGAACGGTTATCCAACAGGTAGCGGATTCTTGCCCACATATATTACATGACAAGGAAGTAGATATTTTTGTAGAGGCATTAGGTGACAGCTCTGTGAATTTCGCTGTAAGGCCTTGGTGTAAGAGCGAACATTATTGGGATGTTTTCTTCTACATGCACGAAAATATCAAAAAAGCTTTCGACAAAGAAGGTGTTGGCATACCTTATCCAACTATGGATGTGAACGTTGTCAATTCCAATTAATTTGACATTATCAACTCGATAATAAAGAGTTCCCTTATAGTTTTTTGTTTCTCGTGACTTGATTGGCGGCCGTCTTTAGACGGTCGCCACTTTTTTTGTTTAGACCCATTGTTAG
Source organism: Saprospiraceae bacterium (assembly GCA_020629255.1). GTDB lineage: Bacteria > Bacteroidota > Bacteroidia > Chitinophagales > Saprospiraceae > JAHDCE01. The sequence continues at coordinate 34,279 of JAHDDR010000004.1, forward strand.
TACGTTTGTCCTATCTTTATTTGATTTTACAATCGCAGAATATTACATTTGTAAGGATGAGTTCTACTAAAGAAAAGATATTGGATTGTGCCATTGCCTTGTTTAATACGAAGGGATTGGTCAATGTTTCCATCCGGGACATTTCGAATAAGTTGGGCATCAGTCCGGGAAACCTTACCTATCATTTCAAAAATAAATTATCCATTATCCAAGAAATTTATGAACGTATCGTAAAGGAAAGGACACAACTTGCTTCGGAAGTAGAATTGATTCCTTCTTTTGCCAATATCAATTCCATTTTGGATCCGCTTTTGGATTTGTATGATAAATACCGTTTTTTTTATCTGGATAGTTTAGAAATAAATCGGTTGTACCCTTCTGTTGCGAAACGACAACAAGAACACATCCAATTCCAAATTCAATTCATCAAGACCCAAATCGATTATTCTGTAAGAAAGGGTAACATGAAAAAAGAACCCCATAAAGGTTTTTATCAAGAAATGGCCCATACCGTTTGGATGCTCCTTTCTTTTTGGTTGAACCAACAAATAATTCGGGGAGAAAAAAACAATACCTTCGAAGGGGCCAAAAAAGCCATGTGGAATTTGGTCATTCCTATTCTAACAGAAAAGGGAAAAAATAATTTTGGAATAGAACCCATTGTTCAAAAAAGCAATCATTAATTTTTGATTTAATTTTTTAGGATTATGAAAAAAGAAAAACTATTCCTTTCCAATAAAAATATGCCAGAAAAAATAATGGAAGAAGAAGTATTTCCGGGTTTTTACATTACCCAACCGCATCTTCCTTTTCTAGTGTTTACGCCCATTGCTTTAATTATGTTGGGTATTGCACTTTTTTATATTCAGATGCCTATAAAAAATATTTTAATCGGGTTGGGGGCATCTCTCTTATTTTGGCCTGTTTTCGAATATTTCATGCATCGGTATTTATTTCATTGGGAACCTAAATCTGCCTTTGGGAAAAAATTTATTTATACCATTCACAGTGGGCATCATGATTATCCGAATGACAATAGATTGATGTTGGTGGGTCCGATTGTGAGTGTACCTGCTTTTTTAATGATTTGGGGATTGGTCTATTTAATTGCCGGGCATTATACGCATCCATTTATGGCAGGGGTAGCGACCTGTTACATGTTTTATGATTGGCTACATTATGCCTCACACAATTATAATTTCAAAAATAAAATATTCCAAAATTTAAAAACACACCACATGCGACATCATTATGAGGATAATGAAAAAAATTTCGCTTTCACGACTTTAATTTGGGATATTATAATGAGAACCTTGCTTCAAAATAAAAAATAAAATGGCGGCAGAATTACAAGACGGATTAAAATCCATTTTACAATATTTTTATCAATGGGAAAAAGAAAAAGCCAACGAGGTATTTCTAAAACAACCCATCGCTGGAAAATGGTATGAATTTACTTGGAAGGAAGTAGGGGATCAAGCCCGAAGAATGTGTACAGCGTTATATGACATGGGTTTTGAAAAAGGAGATCACATCGGTATTTTTTCTAAAAATTGCTACCATTGGTTTATGGCGGATTTGGCTTTAATCATGGGCGGTTTTGTGAGCACTCCATTTTATCCCAATTTAAATGCAGAACAATTAAAAGAGGTCTTGGAGTTAAGTGATGCCAAAGGTTTGTTTGTTGGGAAATTGGATGAGTGGGAAGCTGTAAAATCGGGTGTACCTGGAAATATAAAAATAATTCGTTTTCCACATTACGAAGGAAATGCAAAAGTAAATGAAGGAAAAGGTTGGGATGAATTAATTAAAAATAATGAACCCATACCAGGAGAACCCGATATGAATATGGAAGATATTTTTTCTATCATTTTTACTTCGGGCACAACGGGAACGCCTAAGGGAGTGATGCTCCAATATAAATCGCCTGCCTTATTAATGCAAAATGAAAGGATACATAATACACTCGGAATTTTTGATGGAAAACCCCATCATTTTTTATCTTATTTACCTTTAAATCATATTGCGGAAAGGGTTATTGTGGAGTCGGCTAGTGTGCTAACGGGCGGTACAGTGTCTTTTGCTCAATCGTTGGATACTTTTGCTCAAAATTTGCAAGAAGTACAACCCACTATTTTTATGTCGGTTCCTCGGTTGTGGGCTAAATTCCGATTGGGTATTTTAGGAAAATTACCACAAGAAAAAATAAATCGATTATTAAAAATTCCAATTGTAAAAAATATCATTAAAAATAAAATTAAAAAAGGAATTGGATTAAATCGGGCTAGGGTGGTTTTAACGGGAGCCGCTCCCACACCGGATAGTTTAAAAGATTGGTTCGCCCAATTCGATTTAATTTTACAAGAGGTTTATGGTATGACCGAAAATTGTGCGGGTTGCACCTTAATGCCAAAGCATGCCGTAAAATCGGGAACGGTAGGAAAACCTCTGCCCAATGTGGATATAAAAACCGATCCGGGTACGGGTGAGGTAATTATGAAAAATCCTTGGATGATGCTGGGATATTATAATCATCCGGAAAAAACAAACGAGGTTATTAAAGATGGTTGGATCCATACGGGAGATCAAGGACATATTGATGAGGATGGATATTTATGTATAACGGGTAGAGTGAAAGATACTTTCAAATCGGCGAAAGGAAAATATATTATTCCTGCTCCCATCGAATGGAAATTTTCTAAAAATTCTTTTATCGAAAATATTGCTGTGGTGGGTTTGGGGGTTCCCCAACCTTTGGCTCTAATCAATTTATCTGAAATAGGAATAGAAGAAAATGAAAATATCGTTACTGAAAATTTGAAAGAACAATTAAATGAAGTAAATCAAAATTTGGTGGCATATCAAAAAGTAAATTCTATTATTATTGTTCGTGAACCGTGGACCATCGAAAATAAAATCCTCACACCAACAATGAAAATAAAACGGAACGAATTGAATAGAAAATATCAAGCGCAATATGATGCTTGGTATGAGGATGAAAAAAATGTAATTTGGGTGTAGAAGTTTTTTGAATTTAACGACGGTGTCTTTTTCGTCCGAAGAATAATTTAAAAATAAAAGAATCCCAAAGCATCAACCTCTTTTTATCTTTTTGTGATTTATAAAAAACATCCAATTCTCTTTTTTCGATAATTTTCCGTTCTTTCGGATGTTTTAACGGAAATGAAAGTATCCGATTTATTTTTGCTCCCTCGCCTGCTTTGGTATTGGTGGCTTCTTGATCAAAACCAATATTTTCGATCAAATTATATTTCGGAATAATGGCAACACAATTATTTTGGATAGACGAAAACGCCCAAGGATATGCCCATGAATTTAATTCTTGTTTTTGGGCTGCATACCATTTATCGATGATATAATTTTGAGCTGATTTATTATTTGTAAATTCTTCAATTCTTCCTGTATCCAAGAATTGATTTAATGTTTTCATTTCAAGATCCATAATTTCCCATGCTCTTCTCCAAGATGCCCATCCCCAAACCAAAACATGTTTAGAAAAAAAATAACTTTCGTTGATTTCTACTTCTCCCAAAGGGTTGTATCCTGTTATATGGGATATGCTTTTATCATTTTTATATTTTTCTAATAATTCTTCGCAATAAGGAAAAAAACTTTTATGCGGTACACAATCGTCTTCCAAAATAATTCCAAATTCTACCTGAGAAAAAAACCAAGAAATACCTTTATAAACAGCATTTCTACATCCTAAATTTTTTTCATTATAACAGGTATGGACTTCGCAATCCCAATCTATTGATTCAAAAAGTTTTCTCGTGTTTATACATTTTCCTTCATCCCCTTTTACATTTCCCCTAGGACCATCTCCACTTACAAATAAATATTTTGGTTTGATTTCTCTGAGTCGGTCTAAAACCTTTTGGGTTTTCTCCTTTCTATTAAATATTAATATGAGAACTGGGATATTGTATGGCATCATCCTGGTTTAATTGTCCTAAATTTAATTTGTATTTCGTTTAAAAATTTTATTCAAAAAAGAAAAAATAAAATCATTGATATCTAATGATACTTTCATTTTAATCGTTAAAAAAACAAAAATTATACTAATAAATAAAGATTTTACAATTAGGTTAAGAACGGGGAAATCGGTAACTGGTATTATACAAGAAACTAGATAACAGAATAATGCAATAAAAATAGCTTTTATTGTTCCAAGGCTAAAGGGTTGCATTTTATATTTCATCCAAATAAATAAGGTTTTTGTAATGTTATATATAGCAAGGGAACTAAAGGTTGCTGTTGCAACACCCACTAATCCTAAACCAAACACTTCTATAAATAAAATATTAAAAAATACATTCATAAAAGCTAATAATAACACCATAAATACATTGAACCTATAATATTTGGAATAATTGATAATCGGGCTATTGATACTTGTAGATGCATCTAATAATTTGGCTAATCCCAATATAAGAATTGCATTTTTCCCCAATTGGTAATCTTCTCCATTCGGGATGATTTTAAATAGCTCATTAATAGATGCCCAGATTAGGATAAAAATAAATAATCCAATCAAAACAGAAATAATCGAAGACTTCTTATATAAAATATTTATTTCTTTCAGATCATTATTATTCCATTTTTCAGAAACCAAAGGAATAAGAATTGCCAATAATGAATTGGCCGGAATTCCTACTACACCTCCAATCAACATCGCAATTCTATATACTCCTGTTTTATCTAAATCTAATAATGTACCTGTCATATAAATATCAATCTGGGTAGCCAAAGCAAACCCGACTCCGCTTAGAATTCCATAAAACGAATAGGTCGCCATTTCTTTTCCCAAGTTCTTTTCTCGAATGAACTTCAAGTTGGGTTTAATATTGAGTTCCCCCAAATAACATAAATAAGAAATAAGACCGATTAGAGAAATGGTATAGGTAATAACACAAGAATGAACGAAACCACTAAAATTCAAAAAACCTATTCCATATAAAATAGCTGAGATAGGAATACCTATTTTAATCCATAAATAATTTAATACATTAGGAATAACTATGCGTTTGAAATTCGAAATATAGTTCGTTAAAAGAGTATTGAGCAATAGAATAAAAAGGAAAATAAATATGTATGGGAAATATTCTTGAAATAATCCGAAATTGGGATTATTTTCATACAAGCGAATTATTTTATCATAATTATAATATGATAATAGTATGAATAAAAAATAGCCAAGAAGCGGAATGGAGAGCGTTATAAACAAAAGACCATTATTTCCGTTTTCTTTATTTTTGAAAACCGGAAAAAACTTAGTTGTGGTTAAAGACATTCCCAACACAACAAAAGGCAAAAACAAACTAGCTGTTGCTACAAGAAATGAATATAGCCCTAACTCTTCGGTAGTAAGGAAATTGGTGTAGATAAATAAAACATTTACCATACCCAAAACAACACTTGTATAAGTAATAATACTGTGTTTTATGCTTTGCCGCTGTACAATTCCCATAACTTATTTAAAGAAAAAATCGTTGTATATCCTATAAACAACTCTAGATTCAGAAGTGATTACCATTTCCTCTAATTATCCGAATAAAAATCCATTCCCAAATCCTCACAGTCTAGTTTTTGAAAGAACATCATTGGAACACTATTTTCTAAACCCAACCAACTCCGATAGAAATGAAAAAACAAATTAGAAGCATGACTTTTTTATCCTTCTGTTTATATCAAAGATAGAAAATCCCAAGTAAATTAATATATTGACGAGTAGAATATCACCAAATTTGTAATTTCGAACACTGAATTTGGTTTTTCTTTAAACAACAGCAATATTTGAGCGATATAAGTATTGGTTCGTTATCAAATAAAATCCAAGAATCATTACTATAATAACAGAGACAATTATTCTAACATGAAAAAACGAGAAGTAGATAAAATTTATTTAGAACTGCCTTTTTTTAATATCGTTGCTATACTCCACCTCCTCCTTTTCTTTTCTATTGCTTTGCTTTTTTATCTCGGCTATGAAAAAATAGGGATTTTACTTATTTTTTTAAGCCTTACGGCCGATTTTCTGATTTTGTATAAATGTATACAAATGTTTTACCGGGCATTTTATCGACGACGTTTTGATTATCCCCAAGTCGAATCACTCTTTTCTATTTATTCTAACTTAAAACCTAGAATTCCTTACCCTCCAATGAGAGGTTACGCCGGTTCTCCTGATTTTTTAAATGCTATTTTATACCAACTCATTACACGGCAGCCCAAGTTTATCGTGGAAGCGAGTTCCGGAGTATCTAGTATGGTCATTGCAGATTGGATTAAAACCTATTCTCCGGAAACAAAACATATTGCTTTGGAACATGAATCCAAATACGCATCCCTTACTCAGAGTAGAATTGATAACCCAACTACAAAAATTGTTCTTGCTCCTTTAAAAAATTATGATTTAGATGGGACGACCTTCAAATGGTATGATTTGAATGGGGTTTTTGATCATTCAGATCTTGAAATTGATATGCTTATCATTGACGGCCCCCCTGCGCATACCAATCATCTGGCACGATATCCGGCCCTTCCTCTTTTAGAGCAGAAATTTAGTAGAAATTGTATCACTATTTTGGATGATGGTCAAAGGGATGACGAAAAAGAAATCGTTGATTTGTGGAAAAAGAAATTCAATCTTGATGTAGAACACCTCGGTTTTTTGGAAAAAGAAGCCTACATTCTCAAATATAATTCTTAATGTCTGTTTCTGTAATCATACCTGTTTACAATGCAGAAAAATATATAAAACAGGCCGTAGAATCTGCTATTGCCCAAAAGGAAACCGGTGAAATAATTCTCGTCGATGACGGGTATGGAGAACAGATGTTGAACATTTGTAAAGAGCTCGAACATCAATATGAGAAGGTTATATTATTACAACACCCTGATAAAAAAAATCATGGTGCGGGTGCTTCTAGAAATGTGGGTATAAAAGCCGCCCAATTCGATTACATCGCTTTTTTAGATGCTGATGATTTTTATCTCCCGAATCGTTTTACCGAAACCTTGAAAATCTTTCATGCATTCCCTGATATCGAAGCGGTATATGGAACAACCGATTCGCATTTCGAAACAGAAGCATTGAAAAATAAATATGGTCCTGAATTAATTACTACTATAAAAAATCCTCCAGCCCCATCCAAGCTATTTTGGCATATGGAGCCCATTGGTAAAAACGGATATTTCACAACAGATGCCATCACTATTAGAAAATCAGCATTTTCAAAAATAGGTTTGTTCGAAAATTTAGAAGTCAACCAAGATATCAATCTTTGGCTGAAATTAGCTATGGCCTGCAAACTCTCTCCTACAACTTTACATAAAGCCATCGCTAGAAGAAGAGTTCACGAAGAGAATAGGAGTAGGAATAAAACCAAATATTTAATAAACCTACCTTTAAGTTATAAGAACCTAGTGATGTGGGGTATTAAGAAAAAAATTAGTATTGATAAGTTAAGTATCCTCTCTTTTTGGTTCTTGTTATGTAGAGCCAAGTATTTTTTAGCTCTGCCAGAAAAAAATATACTGAAAACCGCCATCAAAGAGTTACCGTTTTATTGTATCGTTTGTCCCATTGTAATTCTGATGTTTCCTTTCATTATATATTTCCAATATTATAAAAGAAAGAGGCAATAAAAAACCCTCTAGAATTACAATTAATTTTTCTAGAGGGTAATTTATGACTATGACCTAAAAGGATAATTATTATTTCTTTTTCTTTCCTTTCTTCGATTTAGAAACCGTCTTTTTTACCGGTGTTTTCTTTTCTTTCACTTCCACATCCGAAATAGATTCCAATTCTGGTAAACCATTATTTTTGAAATAAAGGAATAATCCTCCAAAAAATAAAAGGAGCATCAAGATAGAACCCACCACAGAAATGGTTTCTCCTAGATAAAAAGAGCGGGGTTCGAAACGCATTTCCAATTCATGTTTTCCGGCCGGAAGCCTACAAGCCCTTAAAGCGAAATTTGCTTTCATGAATGGGTCATAAGGTTGTCCATCCAAATAAACCGACCATCCTTTTTCGGGTGGATAATACATTTCGGAAAACACAGCCAATCCTTCATTGGCATTCGAATATTCATACACCATTTTATCCGGATGATAACTCGTCAATTTTATATAAGCCATGGAATCCGGAACAATATTCAAACCACTCAAAGGGGCAGATTCTGCTTTTTGCACTACAGCTTTATTCTCAGGATTCAAATTTGCAAGTGCATTAATTTCTGCATCACCATCAGCAACAATTTCATAATTATTGACAAACCAAGCATTGCCCAAAGCAGAAGGATTCCGGCTCGCCGATGCATTATTTCCTTCTCCTTGAATAATGTACTTGGTATTATACATTCCAAAAACATGCATATTTTTTCCTGGATTGGAAAAATACCTTTCAAACAATTCTTGATACCGTATCAATTTAGCAGCATGATAGCCCCCCATACTTTTATGGAAATACGATGCATAAGAATCAGTAGAAAAATTTCCATTAGATAAATCCAAAACTCGATAATGCAAATCACTATCTTTTTGTATTTCTAAATCTACCGGACGTGGAGATTGTTGTTGTTGATCCAATTCTTTTTTGTCCTCGAATTTTTCACTCCTCATATAACGGGCATCAAACGACCAGATGTCAATAACCATGAGTAAACCTACACCTAAAACAGTAAATAACCCTTTGACTTTTCCTTGCAAGTAAGCCCACATTAATCCTGCAGCTAAAGCAATGAAAATCAAAGAACGAATCGCATCTGTTCTAAGCATACTTGCCCGATCTTCTTTCAATAAACGGGTCAAATCCGGACCAGCCTTACTATCATTTTTTCCCGACAAATCCATACCATAACTGGCTAAAAAAGCAAGGAGGCACACCCCCCCCACAATACCAAAGGCATACATCAAAGCTTTTTGTTTTGCTTCCGCTGAAACTTCTTTATCCACTAATTTCTGAAGACCAAGCATTGCCAGAAGAATAAAAGCCAACTGAGCCAAGCCCAATGCCATGGATACGGCTCTGAATTTATTGAACATAGGAACATAATCCACCAAAAAATGGTTGAGGAAAAAATTTCCGCCCCAAGAAATCATAATAGCAAAAAGAGCTGCCAATAACAGCCATATTTTCATTTCTCCTTTTACCAAAAAGCCACCGAAAGCAAACAGGAAACAGATAATCGCTCCAAAGTAAATACCCATTCCTACAAAGGGCTGGTCTCCGGTATACATCAGCATTCCTGCCTGTTGGTTGGCCGTACTCTTTGCTTGGGCACTAGACATGCCCTGCTGCTTAAAAGCTTGGACCAGTCTATCATAAGTTTTTGTCTTTTCATAGGATTGGGCAGCGCCTCCCCCCATGTATTGTGGTACAAGGAGAGTCATGGTTTCTCCTATACCATAACTCCATCCCCATAAATAATCCTTATCCAAACCATCGCCTTTGGCTGCTTTGGCCTTTAATTCCGATTTTCCTCTTGTGGATTCTGCAGCAAATTCATAGGTACTCCATAGTTTAGATGTACTAGGAAGAATACCCAGTAACAAACCTATTACTAGAATTCCTGCTGCCTTACCAAAATTAGGTAAGGTTTGGTTTCGAATAGCTTTAATCAACTCTATTATTCCTAGTATACACAAGGTAAGATATGCGTAAAAAGTAATCTGTATATGATTCGGGTAAAGATGCAAACATGTAGCTAATGCAAAGATTCCTCCTCCTAATAAGTACTTCCCCCTAAAAGCAAGAATGGGCCCCAAATAAACCAAGGGCAAAATAGAAAATGCGACCAATTTCGTAAGGTGCCCCGCTTCTGCCAAATCCATATGGTTCCCAGCAATCCCATAACAGATCGATCCGAATATGGCAATTCTCCAATCCATTTTGAGTCCAATAAATAACAAATAACAAGAAAACATCGCAAATAAAATCACAAACGGAATATTGCTCGGACCTTGCCATAGGTACAAGCCATAAAAAATATGTTTTCCATAATTGCCCTTTGTAGTTAAATGGATCTGATGTGTCGGCATTCCTCCAAATGCTGCATTGGTCCATTGTGGGGCTACTCCTGTTTCTTTTTTTATTTTGGAAATTTCTGCTGCCATTCCCTTAGCCTTATAATCATCTGATTGGGATAACGTTTTCCCATCAAAAACCAGAGGCTTGAAAAAAATAAATGAAACAAGCATAAAAATGGCATAGGCTCCAATATGTGGCAATATCTTTTTTATGATTTGGTTATCCATTAGAAAATGTTTGAAATTGAGTTGGTTTCTTAATAATCCCCAAAGATGTATCTATTATAATTCTATATGTTCAAAGGTACATATTTTTTATATATGGAGAAGAATGCCAAATTCTGAAAACAAGAGGATTTATTACATAAGATATCATTAAACTTATTACATTAGCCACATAAAATTAGTACACTTATACTAATTTATTTTTGCTTGCAAAATTTTACTATGAAAACAGTCCTTATAACAGGAGGAAGTAGTGGTATTGGATTAGAATTATCTAAGCTCTTTGCCAAGGATAATTATAATTTGGTTATTGTATCCAAATTTGAAGAGGAATTGGAAGCAGCTCAAACATATTTACATGAATTGTTCCCTCATATAAATATTGAAACCTTCCAACAAGATCTAACAGAAAATAATGCGACTCAAAATGTGCATCGTTTCATTCATGATAATAATATCGATGTTGATGTTTTAGTCAACAATGCCGGCTTTGGCTCGTATGGATATATTAATGATGCAGATATAGAAAAGGAGTCGGATATGATCCGTCTGAATGTTCTTTGCGTATATCAAATGACTCGGCTTTTTCTCAAAGACATGGTCAAAAAAGACAAGGGGAAAATCTTGAATATTTCTTCCATTACAGCATTCCAACCTTCTCCATATTTTGCTACCTATGCTTCGACCAAAGCTTTTGTAAAAAACTTCAGCCAAGCCATCAACTATGAGTTGAAATCGCAAAAAAGTAAGGTAAGGGTTACAGTAGCATGTCCAACATCGGTAAAAACACAATTCCAACAAGCTGCCAATATGGGGGGAATGAAATTGTTTGATAGCTGGATGGCGGTTTCTCCCGAAACAGTGGCCAAAGATGCTTATGTGGCTCTTCATTCCAATAAAGATTTGGTCGTGCCCAAGAAATTTTTTCAATACCTCAATGAATTTACAAAGAGACTACCAACTAGCTTGCTTATGAAAATATCAGACCATCAACTAAAATAAACATCATAATCAATTATACAATGAATATTTATAAAAGATATTTTAGCGAAGATCATGAAATGTTCCGCCAAGGACTTCGGGACTTCTTGAAAAAAGAGGTCATTCCTCATATCGATCAATGGGAAGAAGAACGGAAAACCCCTCGCGAAATTTGGAAAAAAATGGGAGATATGGGCTACCTCGGCCTTAACTACCCAGAAGAGTATGGAGGCATGGACGCCGATTTTTTCTACTCCGTCGTATTCATGGAAGAAATTGCTAAATGTTACTCTGGTGGCTTTACCATTGCTCCCTTGGTTATGCAGTACATGTCCACTCCTTACATCTTTAAGTATGGCTCTGATTTCCTAAAGAAAAAATATTTGGCAAAGACCGTTGCCGGAGAATGGATCAGTTCCATTGCCATTACAGAACCGGGAGCCGGGTCGGATGCTGCCAACATCCAAACCAAAGCCATCAAGAAAGGAGATCATTATATTGTAAATGGTTCGAAGACATTTATCACCAATGCCTTTTATGGAGACTACATGGTAACTGTTGTAAAAACCGATCCCGAAGCAGGTGTGAACGGTGTAAGTTTATTAGTAATTGATAGAAATGCCGAAGGGGTATCTGCCCGCAAACTTAAAAAACTAGGCTGGCATGCTTCAGATACCGCCGAACTCAATTTCGATGATGTGAAAGTACCAGTTGAGAATTTAATCGGTGAGGAAGGACAAGGCTTTTATTATTTAATGGGAGGCTTACAATTGGAGCGATTGGCGGGTGCTGTTTCCGGAGTTGCCGGATGTGAATCGGCTTTAGAATATGCTCTTCAATACATGGGAGAACGTAAGGCTTTTGGAAGAACCATCAACAAATTCCAGGTACTAAGGCATCGGGTGGCACAATTGGCTACAGAAATTGAAAGTGCCAAAGCATTCACCTATCATCTTTGTGATTTGCATAATCAAGATGAATATTGTGTGAAGGAGTGCTCTATGGCAAAACTTTTGGTTTCTGAATTATCAGATAAAGTCATGTACCAATGCCTTCAATTTTTTGGCGGTTATGGATACATGGAAGAATACAAAATGGCAAGGATGTTCCGCGACTCTAGAATTTTGACCATTGGTGGTGGTTCTTCGGAAATTATGCGGGAAATTATTTCTAAAATGGTGATTGATGAAAAAGAATATGAAGCAGCACAACTCTCCGAAGCATCCAACGGGAACGGAAATCATGCACCAAAAGGGGGAGAAATGTTTGATAAAATTTATCAAATTATAGAAAAGAATGCAACGAAAACAAGAGCCTTGGGCAATACGCTTAAATTTAATTTGGATGGGCAACACATCCACATCAATGGAAAAGGGGATGCCAATTCCGTAGCTAAAATGAATGAGGATGCCGAATGTACCATAACCGTTTCGCCCGAAGATTTCATGGCATTACTCAAAGGGCAACTCAATCCCATGACAGCGATGATGTCGGGTAAAATCAAGATAGATGGGAACATGGGGGTCGCTATGAAACTTCAAGCACTCATGAATTAATCAATATTTTAAATTTTCAATCCGCCTCGCAATTTCGGGGCGGATTTGTTTTATCCTATGAAGAAAGCCATCATTATTATATTTATGGGAATAATATACTTTATTATTTCTACCCTTCTTACTATGAAAATTGAAACACCTTTCGATGGTAATGACACCTTTGGTTTTCCCTTTATTTTTTTCGAACGATTTAGCCAACATTGTAATCCTTGCCCTTCTGAACCTACCGCTATGTATTGGGACTTTTTTTTGTATGATACACTGATTTCTTTTTCCTTCGCCTTTTTATTGTTTACTTTCATCATGAAATTAAAAAAACGAACAAATCCCAAAGGGATTCTGGATGATGATTGGGATTAAAATTCAAGGATGTTAGAACTATCAAAAAAACTAAAAGAAAAGAGAGCCTTCGTAACAGGTGCCGCTATGGGCTTGGGTAAATCTTTTTGCACACACCTCGCCAAAGATGGTTGGACAATTGGCATGTCTGATATCAATATTGAAAAATTAGAACAAACCGCCGAAGAGGTGCGTCAATTAGGTGGAACTCCGATTCTATTTTCTTTGGATGTTTCGGATCGGGAACGGTTTAAGGAAGTATCCCAAATTTTCTTGGAACAAGTTGGGGGCATCGACCTATTGGTGAACAATGCCGGAGTAGGCGATGGTGCTGCCTTTCATGAATATGATTTGGAAAATTGGGATTGGATGATCGGAATCAATCAAATGGGTGTTTTGTATGGCTGCCATTATTTTGTTCCCACTATGATGAAACAAAAATTCGGTCATATCATCAATATTGCCAGTGCCGCAGGTTATGCCAACGCCCCTCGCATGAGTCCCTATAATATGACGAAAGCCGCTGTTATTTCCTTATCAGAATCCTTGTATTATGAATTGACTCCCCTAGGAGTAAATGTCTCTGTCGTTATGCCTACTTTCATTCGAACGGATATTATGCAACATGCCCGTGGGTCTGAAACTGCTATTGCTGCCGGACGAAAATTATTGAAAAAAACCAAGCTCCAACCAGATGATGCCGTGATGGAAATGTTAGTAAAAGCCGGCAAAGGTAAATTCGAAATTGCCCTTCCCCGACAATCCAGAATGAGTTATTGGCTCAAACGGCATTGGCCCTGGATGTTCCGCCGAACCTTGATGAAAATGGCCGGCCGGCAAATCGAGAATGCCAAAAAGAAAAACTAGAAAAAAATCGCATTCAAAAATACATGCGATTTTATCCAAGAGATTAATCTTGTACTTTCCTTTGTAAACAAAACGAGACCGCCCTTTGAGGGTAAAGGGAGTGGATGTTTGTTTTTTTGAAACCTGACATTAATGGATTAACCTCAGTCTATTATTTATGTATATATCACTTGTATTTACTACATTTGTAACCACCCAAACCCATTAAAACTGATGAAATGTACATTATGTACAACAACAATATTCGTTACAAACTTTACAAATTTAGTAGGGATTCGCTTCTCTACCTACTATTCTTTTTGCCCTATACATTCGCTTTTGGTCAATTGACTGCTGATGAAATTAGTAAGATAGACTCATTAAAAGAAGTAATTGAAAATTCTCCTCATGATACGATTACTTTCAATGCATTATTTGTTTGGGATGATTTGATTTATGCCCATGATCCCGACCAGTCTGTTTCACTTTTGGATAGAGTTGTCCATCGGTGTCGAGAAGCTCTAAATGAAAAGGCTGATGACAAAGAAATCAAAGAGCTTTATACATCTTTCTTAATAGATGGTTATTGGCGTATGGGTAATACATTTTCGCATCAAAGACAATTTGAACGGGCAATAATGTATTATGATTCTAGCTATCTAGTCTCAACCAAAGTAAATAATGTCAAAAAGTCTATTAGAGTTTTATCTAGACTAGGAAAAGATAAAAAAGCATTAGGAGAATATGACACAGCAATAGAGAGCTTTGAACAAGCCATAAAATTGGGGGAAGAAAATCAGTTATCACCGGATCTCTATACAGGATGCTTTCTGGATGTAGGATATATATATTCAACACAAGGAAATTTGGCAAAAGCGATTGAATATTATCAGCTGAGAAGGAAATCTTGCGAAAAGACGGGAGATCAAGAAGGGGAGGCTCATGTCCTTTCGGTCATAGGTAGATTTTATCTGAACCAATATGATTTTAAGCAAGCAGAGGAGTATTCAAGAAAAGCGATTGAATTGAGTGAGAAAATAAATTATAACTACGGACTGTACGATAGTTGGAATTTATTGGGTTGTATATATAGAACAAAGGGAGAATTTCAATTGGCACTGGATTATATCAATAAAGGGATGTCTTTTGTTGACGAATCTGAAGATTTAAAAGGTATGGCTTTATCTTTTCTGGATATAGGAATGACCTATCTAAGTATGAATGAATTGGATTCAGCCTTAATCTATTACCAACAATTTCATTCTATCAATAAACAATTAAAAGATACGACTGAAATTGGATACAGCCATATCAATTTAGCTAATGCATATCATCTCAAAGGAGATCAGGCTAAAGCACAAGAGCATGGTCGCCAATCATTTGCAATAGCTCAACAAGTAGGGAGTAAATTACTCTTTTGTGGGACTTCCGAATTACTTTATAAAAGTTATAAAGCGACAGGAAATAAAGCCATGGCTCTAGAAATGTACGAAAATTTTATTAGCTCTAGAGATTCGATTCAAAGTGAAACCAACCAAAAGGAAATTATTCGCCAAGAATATTTGAGAAAGGCATCTATAGATAGTATCCAATACGCCAAGGAACAACAACTCGCTGCTGAAAAACTCAATACTCAAAGGCAGAGATATTATTTTGTTATTGGAGGACTTATCCTTTCTACACTTTTGATGGGATTGATGATTTATTTTTATATCCAAATGCGGAAAACGAGTAAAAAAAATCAATTACAAGCCGAAGAACTCAAACAACTCGACAAGGTCAAATCCAATTTCTTTGCCAATATCTCCCATGAACTCCGTACACCGCTCACACTTATCCTGGGGCCTTTATCTTACCTTTTGGATAATCCTCAAGAATGGGAAAAAGAACACATCCAAAAGCAACTACAAGTCATGCAACGCAACGGTAAAAGTTTGATGCAGCTCATCGAAGAAATTTTGGATCTTTCCAAACTCGAAGCCAACAAACTAGAACTACAAGAAGAAGGCACCCCTCTTGCCCAGTTTTTCGAATATCTGTTTTTTGTGTTCGAACCACAGTTCCGAAGTCAAAATTTGGATTATGAATTGAATCTGGATATTCGGGAAGATCTGAATGTTATGATAGACCGGAAGAAACTGGAAAAGGTCTTCAATAATTTTTTAAGCAATGCCATCAAGTTCACCCCAAAGCGAGGAAAAATCACCATGAATGTCAAAGAATCGGTCGATCAGTTAAACATACAAGTGACTGATACGGGAAAAGGCATCCACCCCAAAGACCTGCCACATATTTTCGAACGGTTTTACCAATCCAAACAAGCCGAACAAAAATTGTATGGAGGAACGGGCATTGGTCTAGCCCTGGTAAATGAGTTTGCACAATTAATGGGTGGAAAAGCCTATGCGGAAAGCACACCCGGAGTCGGTTCCAAATTCTTTTTTGAAATTCCTAAAAAAGAGGTCGCGGCAGAAAGAATATTTCAGATGATTTCCGATGATGTGGAAGAAAAGGAAGTTATTGATTCCATTGGGACAGACTTTACCATTTTGGTGGTGGAAGACAATGCGGACATGCGGAATTTCATTTTCCAATTGTTACAAAAGAAATACAAAAAGGTATTGCTCGCCGGAAATGGAGCCGAAGGCTTGGAAATATTGAAGGAACAGGGGACAAATATCAACCTCATTGTTTCGGATGTAATGATGCCACAGGTAGATGGTCTGACAATGCTAAGGGAAATCAAAAGCCATTCGGAATGGCATCGGATACCTGTTGTTATGCTCACAGCGTTAGCAGCGGAACGCGACAAACTGAATGCCCTGACCATTGGTGTGGATGATTATCTCACCAAACCGTTTTCCGTTTCCGAATTATTGATTCGGGTACAAAATCTGTTGTATAATTTTCATCAGCGGTTGAAATGGCAAAACCAAGAAGAGGAACCATCTGAAGAAGCCATAGTCAAATCCACCCAGCATTCGGATAGCAAGGGATCTGTGATAAATGCGGCATCAGAAAAACAGCTTCTCAATGAAGAGGACAAAGAATGGGTGGATGAACTCAAAACTTTTATTGAAAAATCCTTGGGCGAAGCCCAATTGGATGTGAAAATTTTGTCAGATAATGTATTCTTAAGTCCCCGCCAACTCGCCCGAAAACTCAAAACGATCACAGGGCTTTCCCCAGCTAAATTCATCAAAGAAGTTCAACTCCAATCTGCTCGAAAAACATTAGAAAATGGAACATTCCTTTCTATTTCTGAAGTGGCTCAAAATAATGGTTTTGAATACCAAGGCACATTCTCCAAATTGTTTAAAAAACGGTTTGGCAAATCACCCCGCGAGTATATGAAATAAAAGCATGCTTACATTTTGTAGACACAATTTCTCTTAGG
>JAHDDR010000160.1 GCA_020629255.1 Saprospiraceae bacterium
GATCAACTACCAAATATCCCAAACCTCCTTCTTCTCTAAAAAGTGTGACACCTTCTTTATATGCGGATTCTTTGTATCCACCAGCTCTTCGGATGATATCCGAAAGTTGTTCATTCGGTTTAATGATGGAATAGGGACCAGGATATCGAACTTCACCATTAATGACAACCGTTTGCTGTAGTTCGAAATCCGGAGTAAATCTGACATTTACTTTGTCGTATGGTTTCAGGTAAAATTCCCCACTGGGTTCCCCAATGACATTGTAAAATTCATCCACTTCCAATTCGATCTCTTCTGTAACAGTTTGTACGCCTTGTTCTATTTTAATTCGATATACTTGGATTTTTGTATTATCAGCAGCAATTTTTAATCCACCCGATAGAGCTAATAAATCCCTTAGTTTCATTTGAGAGGAAAAAGAAAATTCATTTTCCTGCAAAACAGCTCCTTTAATAGACACAGTGGCTTCTTTTTCAATAAAATCATTATAGGAAAAAACAACAATACTATCTTTCGGTTCAAGAGTTATGTCTTCTGATGATTCATCCATAATATTATTGATGTTCACTCTAACATAATCTCTAGCTTCATAAGAATTGGATTTCTTTCTGAAAATATACGCCAAACCTGTTGCATTCTTTTTTAACCCTCCAGACAAGGTGACGATATCGGACAACTTTAAACTATCAACATAAGGGTAAATATTAGGATTTCGTATAGCCCCTGAAATTTCAACCCTAGATTTCTCATAGAATTCTTCACTTTTAAAGATATTGATTCTATCCTTAGGTTGGAGAAGAAGGTCGGCAGACGAGCCGGGAGAGCTTAATGCTTCAGCTAATTTTATTTGTATATAATCTTCTCTAGCATCCGCTCTTTTTCTAAATAAATAAGCAATATCTACCAATGCACTATCAGAAAGTACTCCTTTGGCGACCAAATCACTTATTCGCATTCCTTTTGTAAACTCATATTGTCCTTCTAGATTAACGGCACCTTCTATAGAAACAAAGTTTTTATAATTTATGGGGATAAATGGAATGTTGATTTTATCTCCATTCAATAGTGTGAAATCTCTTCCGCTTTTTTCCAATTCTTTTAGATCTACAGTAATGATTTTTTCTTCATCATCTACGAATCTTACAATACGAATGCTTTTTTTGTAAGCATTACTTTTAAGACCCCCTGCCCAATAAATCAGTTTTTTAAGGTCTTCCCCCTCTTTCAATTCATATTTATTCACTCGTCTAATAGCTCCATCAATAGAAACCGTTCTTCCTATTGTTGGTATAGAAATATAATCGTTGTTTTGAAGGAAATAGTCTTTTGACTTATTAGGTTCCATGAGATATTCATATAAATCGAATTTTTGAGGAGATTGGCCATCCCTCATGATGAATATATTACGAACACTACCATTTTTAGTGGGACCTTTTGCAGCCACCAAAGCAGAAAATACATTATTGATGGCAGGAATGGTATATGGACCAATTCTTCTGGCTTCTCCCACAATTTTTACGGTAATATCTCTGCTGAAATTCAAGGAAACTGCAAACTCATCCTTATCAAAACGGTAATATTTCCCAAACCTTTGTTCAAGAGTTTTTCTGGCTTGGGCAAAGGTGAGCCCTTTAAGGAAAATGCGTTCCATTTGGGAAGGTTGTATATGCCCATTACGAATTTCATAGTTAGAGGATAATTGGGATTGGTCTCCAAATATATTAATGATGAGTTCATCCCCTTCTCCTAATATATAGGAGGCAGGTGGTTTAACATCATTATGTTTGAAATAATTCTTGATGTTTTTATCTATGAAAAGTGATTGGCCATACACCAATTCTTTTTTTTCTACTTCACTAATTTCGAAAACATCCTCTTCTATTTCTTCATCTAAGGCTTTATCTTCCTCTTCGTCTTTTTCTTCTGCCATATTCTCTCGAATGGTTTCTTGATGTTCTTCTTTGGGCGTCGGTTTTTCTTGACCTGCCTTTTCAGCATCTATTTCGGCAAAGATTTCCTCTAGTTTCTCTTGTAATACTTCAGTTTGCGAAGGGTCTAGATTATTAACATCAACGCCCTTTAGCGTTAATCTATTTTTTACCTCATTTATACTCACATTCTCATATCCTCTGGAATCTAGTTCTGCACGAATTAGATCTTCATTAAGGAATGTAGGGAGATCGTCTTGTGCATATATGCATGAAACGAAGAACAATAGGCTAAGAGTGAATAATATTCTTTTCATTTTTTCTCTAGTTTTCTTTGTCTTATGTTGAGAAAGTGGTTGAAAATTAGTTGATATAAATACCTTTCGAAAAAGCTCCGCAAAAATAGGAATTTATTTTAAGTTTCACTTACTGTAAAAAGACTTAATGTGTGATACAATAATTGATTGTGAATCTTTGGTAAGTTCTGTATGGATAGGCAAAGAAATAACGGTTTTTGAACCGTTTTCTGCTGCCACCAAATCCATTTTCCGAACATATTTTTGGTAGGGCTCATGTTGGTGAAGGGGAATGGGGTAATATATTCCGGTTGGAATTCGATTCTTTTTGAGGTATTGTTGCAATTCATCCCGATTCTCCGCTATCAATGTATATTGATGGAAAATGTGATCGGAAAAGGCACTTCTATTGGGGATTTGAATTTCTGGGATATCTTTTAATAAAACATCATAATAATCAGCCGCTTGTATTCTTTGTTGGTTATAATGGTCAAGATATTTGAGTTTGATATTCAATATGGCTGCTTGGATAGAATCCAATCTCGAATTTACGCCAATATAGTGATAATGATATTTGGTCTTAGAACCATGATTGATGATATGCCTCATTTTGTCAGCTAATTCATCATCATGAGTGAAAATGGCTCCACCATCTCCATAACAGCCCAAATTTTTGCTAGGATAGAAAGAAGTGGTACCAATGTGACCTATCGTCCCTCCCTTCTTTTTCTGCCCATCGCCGAAATAATAATCGGCACCCAATGCTTGGGCATTGTCTTCAATAACGAAAATATGATACCGTTTCGCAATATCCATAATGGGTTCCATATCACAGCATTGCCCAAAAAGATGTACAGGTATAATACATTTTGTCCTTTCGGTAATGGCTTCTTCTATTTTAGAAACATCTAGGTTGAAGGTCTCAGGATGAATGTCTACAAAAACAGGAACTAACCGAAGCAGAGCGATGACTTCTGCGGTAGCCACAAAAGTAAAAGGTGTAGTGATGACTTCATCACCCGGTTGCAGCTCTAAAGCCATCAAAGCGATCTGAATGGCATCTGTGCCATTCCCACAGGGGATGGAATGCCCAACGTTAAGATGATGGGTCAAATTTTGAGTAAATTCCTTAACTATGGGTCCATTGATATATTGTCCCTTGTCCAATATATCTTGGATGGCCTCGTTTACTTCTTGTTTGATATGTTGATATTGACCTACAAGGTCAACCATTTGAATGGTATTGTCCATAAACCGCAAAGATAGCATATCTTGTGACGCATCTTAGCTTTTATAGCCATGGAATTTATTTATAACATCTCCATTTTAATATATTATTATGCTATTCGTATAGCAGCCTTGAGCTCAAATAAGAAAGCTCTACTCTGGTTGGAGGGAAGAAAAGGTTTGTTTAAAAAGCTGGATGCACAAGATTTTAAATCCAATAATTGGATTTGGATTCATTGTGCTTCTTTGGGCGAATTCGAACAAGGAAGACCCATCATCGAAGCATTAAAAGAAAATACAGATGAGAAAATACTTCTTACCTTTTATTCTCCCTCAGGATATACCATTCGTAAAGATTATGATCTGGCAGACCATGTTACTTATCTGCCTTTGGATACAAGAAAGAATGCTCGAAAATTTCTGGAAATCATTCAACCCATTAAAGTCATTTTTGTAAAATATGAATTTTGGTATCACTTTCTAGATGAACTGAAGCATAGGGAAATTCCCTGCTACCTAGTTTCTGCTACTTTCCGGAAGCAACAATTGTTTTTTCAGCCTTGGATAGGAAAATGGTTTAGGAAAATGCTCTTGGGGTTTGATTATATCTTTACCATAGATCAAGCGTCTAAATCTTTGTTGAATACATACGATATTAATAAGGTCTTGGTGGTAGGTGACACCCGGATAGATCGGGTGTTAGAAATTAAAAAATCGAAGTATAAAAACCCCTTGATCTTAAATTTTAAACAAGATTATCCTTTACTCATAATGGGTAGCTCTTGGGAAAAAGATGAACAAATTATCATACCCTATTATTTAAAAAACAAATCAAAACTCAGGTTACTCATTGCACCTCATGATGTAAGTGAAAAAAATGTTTATCGCTTACTTACTTATATAAAAGCGTTGGATGAAAATATAATTGTAAGTCAATACTCTGGTGGAGAAATAAAACCGAATACCCAAATTTTAATTTTAGATTCGATTGGGATATTATCTAAAATCTATCGTTACGCAGAATGGGTTTGTATAGGAGGAGGATTTGGTGCTGGGGTTCATAACATTTTGGAGCCGGCTGTTTATGGGGTTCCTGTTTTATTTGGCAAAAAGCACAAAAAATTTCCTGAAGCTATTGGAATGATTCAATCAGAGGGTGCATTTACTTTTTCGAATGTTAATGAGTTCGAGGCGATTATGGCAAAGCTCAGAAATGAAAAACTGCGGCAGATTTCTGGAAAATCTGCCGCAGCATATATAGAACAAATGGGAGGAGTCACCCCCAAAATCATCCAACAAATATTGGATTAAAATTTAGGACAAGCCACTTGGTATCTTTTGTTTTCAGGATGGATATATTGGAAAGAAAGTTCGAATGCTCCCCTTGAATTTGTAGCCCGCCTCATACCTGATACATTCAGGTCATAACTCAAGCCAATCAAGAATCTTTCGATTTCCAGCATAGATGAAATAATAACGGATTCTGTAATCATGGCAGAATTTTTATCGTTTACCACTCTTATAAACGCACCGGCTCTCAAGGCCAATTCATTCAAGTCATGATTGTTATATCTGAAATTAAACCCAGGCTGAGTTTCATAAGATGGACCTTGTTTGGTAAAGATGACCGAAGGCATAATGCTTAAAAAGTCATTGAAGGGAATTTCTGCCCCTGCCTGACCAATGAACCGAGTGAACAGGTTTTCGACAGAGCCATCATAAAATGAAACATCGGGTTGGTTGATGTGAAGGATTGAAAATCCGGCATAGGTACTTAAGTTTTCATCATATACTCCATACCAAACTAAACCGGCATTCAGGTCGATGTAGGATTTGCTGCTCACCCCAAAGTTTTCGCCGGTTGGGTTAGAAGGGTTGTATTCTTCCAAAGTATTATCAAATTGATTGCTGAAACTCAGTTGGCTCCAATCCATCCCATGTTGGGCAAGCCCTCCTTGGAATCCCAAAGACACATAATGGGCAGATGTTTGATATCTACTGCCGGAGAGTTGTTTGAGGTATGCCAAAGACAAGTAGGCTTTGGTTTGATTGAAACGCGAATCGCCTGCGTCATCTCTTAGAAAATGAACACCCACAGCAGCATAATCATTTTGGAAGGTATTGATTCGATAATCAAAACTAGCACCATAGGTATTATATGCCGCACTACCGAGTACTGCCGCCCACTGATTCCTGTAGTTGGCCATAACACGGAATTGACCCGGAAAAATACCGGTTAATGCCGGATTGTTGTGTAAAGGGGCAGCATAATATTGTGAATATCTGGCATCCTGTGCATCCATTTGTAAAAACAAGAGCAAGAATAGGAAACCAAAAATGAATTTAAAAGTCTTCATTGTGATTGAATTTGTTACTAGATTACCGAATGAGTGTGGTATTTCCTTCGAATGATCCCGTTCTGCCGTCAATATATTCTACTTCCAAGTACCACACAAATACTGCCGGATTTAATTTTTTACCTTTGAACGTGCCATTCCAAGTTACATTAACATTAGTTGAGTTGACGTTGAAGTCGTCTGCCCGAAAGACCATTTCGCCCCAACGGTCAAACACCCTGAATGTTAATATCTTTGTCCCTTCTTTTCCATGAACCATCAAGACATCGTTCATTAAATCGCCATTGGGTGTGAAACCACTGGGAACAAAAATAGAACGATCTCTTATGATTTCAATTTCTATTTGTCGGATATCATAACAGCCATTTTCATCAGTTACCGTTACTTCGTAAATGTCATTTTCAAAAGTAGTTATCAAGGGGTAAGGACAATCCAAACATGATAAGGTAGAATCATTCGCCATGGCATCCCATGCGATATCGACGACCCCAAAGGTATTGAAATAATCCAAAGCCAACTCGATAGAATCGCCCAAATTTAATTGGATGATGGGAGTGTCCGGATAAATCAAGGCTTCTACGGGTAAGGGCTCTTCCACCCAAATAGAGTCGATGGATTCCTGACATCCATTTCCATCCTGTACGATAATAGAATAATGACCTCCATACAATCCGGAATAATAACTGGAATGGATAAAATCCCCACCATTGAAACTATATGTATAAGGAAGAGTTCCTCCTTCAACTTCAATATCGATGCTTCCGTCCTGATCACCAAAACAAGTCACCCCTTCGGGAAATGTGTCTAATATTATTTGAGCCGGTTCTTCAATTTGGCTAGAACCTACTTGGGTACATCCATTTATGTCAGTAACGGTAAGTGTATAAGTACCTACTAAGAGTCCACTATTTATACTATCATTAAGGGCAGGATTGTTAGACCAACTATAAGTATAAGGAGCTGTGCCACCACTTGGGATTCCAATAAGAACTCCTAGGCTATCACCATAACAAATATTGTGTTCTTCTTCAAAATCTATATCCATGGGAGCCACATCGCTTACATATACATGTTGGGTGTAAAAGCAATTGTTAGCATCAGAAACGGTTACGAAATAAAAACCAGGAGCGAGTCCATAGATAGAGTCGGAAATAGAAGGGCCGGCATTGTTATCCCATTGATAAGTATATGGAGGTGTTCCTCCTGTTCCTTCTACGGTAGCATATCCTTCGGGGGTATTACTGCAAGAAAGGCTGCCTGTTGTGAAATTGGCTCCTAGCATTGTGGGTTGGCTAATACTCAAGCTATCTGTTTCGGTACAACCGGCCGCGTCCGTAACGATGACGGTGTATGTTCCTGCGGATAGGTCTGTTGCCATTGGGCTTCCTTGGTTGGTTCCCATCCAATCATAAATATAATCATTCAAGTTTCCAGAGCCCGCTCCACCCGAAACAAAATCTACGGATACGGTTCCATCATTGCCATCAAAACAAGAAGCATCTGTACCTGATGTGGTTACGGTAATGGCAGAATATTCAACAATAGTAATCATATCCGAAATGCTACAACCATTCGAATCGGTAACCGTAACCGTCACATCTCCTATGGGCAGGTTTCCTTCGGTACTAGCAGCTCCTCCAGAACTCCAGTTGTAGGTATAAACACCTGTCCCCCCTAGAGCAATGACCTCCGCTATGCTATTGTTTTCTCCATTACAACTTATTTGTGTTTGTTGCAATGTAGAAATAATAACTTCTGTATTCGGTTGGTTAATGGTGATGGATTCTATAGCTGTACAGGAATTCCCATCCGTGATAGTTACCTCATATACTCCTGTACTTAGGTCTATAATAAGAGAATCCATAGTTCCACCAGTCCAATTGTAAGAGTAGGGAGGAGTACCTCCGGAAACAGAAACCATTGCTTGACCATCGTTTCCTCCAAAACAACTGACATCAGAACTAGTAATGATTCCTTGTAAGATAGGAGGTTCATTCAAAGTAACGATTTCTGTAACGGTACAACCTAAATCATCTGTAATGGTAACCGTATAAACATCTGCTTCTAGATTATGAATCAAATTGGCATCTTCCGTATTGCAATATGAAAAATCTGTAGAGCTAAGATCAAAAGAAGCAGGAAGAGTTGGGCAGGATTGCCCCAAGGAATTATATTCTACTACCAAATGAGATGAAACTATGACATTGGGTTCTTGAAAATCACAAATGCCATTATTATTCAAATCCAAAGAATAGGGTAGGCATGGATTATTGATGTTAGGATCGTTCGAATCACATATGCCATCACCATCTGTATCTGTATTGTTTCCCATGCAACCATCATCTGCAACAACAGAAACAAGAACATAAGTATTGATTGTATTTGTACCATCTTCTGCAATAAGACAAAGGGTGTCCGATAATGTTGTGGGTACATTGTTAGATGTGAAAGAGATACAACCGGCACTACCCAATACCCAACTACCGGCAGGGCTAGATGTTGACAATCCGGCACCTCCATTGCTCCAATCAAAATGGTAAGGATATGTTCCTCCATTAACCAAGACACCTGCTGCCCCGGTATTTTCTCCATGACATAATATGTCGACGGGTACACCAAATGTGGTCATTCCCGGTGGTTCATCTATATTATATGATAGAATAGTACTACAATTGTTTTGGTCGGTAAGCGTAATGGTATAATCACCCATTCCTACATTTACAGTAGAAGCATTAGGAAGAGTGGGATCGCTCCAATTATATGAATAGGGAGCAGAACCACTTATCGGCGTTACCGTTATAGAGCCATCATAATAACCAAAGCATGTAACATCTGTACCGTCGATGTTAGCCGTAACAGCATCGAATTCATTTATATCAATGGTGCCTGAAATAGTACATGAATTTGCATCTGTAATGATGACAGTGTATGTGCCTAAGGTTAGATTGGATGCAATGTCGGTTAGGTCTCCTGAAGTCCAATTGTAGGTATAAGGTAACGTACCTCCCGTTGCAATGACGGTAGCTTCTCCAATACCTGAGCCTCCACAGCCCCCTTGGGTTTGTGCGAGGGAACTAATTGCTAAAGCATCGTTGGGTTGTAAAACTTCTACAGTAGCCACAGCTGTACACAAAATTTCATCCGTAACCGTAACGGTATAAAATCCGGCAGGGAGATTGTTAATTGAGGCAGTATTTAAGTTATTATGATTCCATTCGTAAGAAAGTTGTCCCGTTCCACCACTAGCTATTGCTGTTGCTGAGCCAGTGCTTTCTCCGTAGCATGTAATATGGGTGGTGTCGGTGGTTAAGGTAATGGATGTGTTATTGTTTACAATTGCAATTGCAAAATTACTACATCCGTTGCCATCCGTAACGGTTACTGTATATGTACCTGCTGTTAGCCCTGAAATGTCGGGCGTGTCGAAAGAATTATTCCAATCATATGAATAATTGCCGCCGCCACCTGAAACGGTGGATGTGATACTGCCACCGGTTGTACATGTAACATCCGTTGGTGTAAGGGCAATAACTATGGGGTTGGGGGTGTTGATAGTGAATTCCAACGAATCCCTACAATTATTTTCGTCTTCAACCATAATTTCATGAAGCCCAATCGTTAGCCCAGTGAACGATCCATTATCTATCTGAATGATAGAATTATCCAGTGTATAAGTGATGGATCCTACTCCTCCAGTGGTGCTGAATAATGCTGTTCCATCTGTTGCTCCCGAACAACTTGCATCTGTAGTTTGATCCAAATTTACAGCAAGGGTACAATTGGTATTGCAATCTATAACAGTTACAGTAACGGATTGAGTAAAGGTGCATCCTTGGGGATCGGTAGCTATTACATCATAACTTGTAGTTGATGTAGGGGATGCTATCGGATCCGGGCAATTGTCGCAGGAAAGGGAGGCATCCGGTGTCCAATCCCAAGTGAGTGTGTTTTGGATGTCATAATCAAAAGTAATGGTCCAATTTTGGAACGTACCATCGAATCCCGGAACTTGATCACCTACCCAAAGGTTCCATGTACCATTGGATTGGGAGCCAATGAAATCAGCAAAATTCCCTTCCGGAAGCCAATCTCCGGTAAAAGGGGAAGTTCCAGAGGTAATTGGATTTGTAGCGACAGGTGTAAAACAAGTTTGTTGATACCCGGTTCCAAAGCCTCCATTACCTGTGGTTAGTTCTACCACGGTACCATTAGGAGATTGAAGAAAAACAATGATATCACTGACACTTAAATAATCAATATTGATACAAACGGATTCTATGGAACTGGCATCAATAAAATTATAGGGTAAGCCGCTTACATTAATACTAGATATGTAGGGACTGTTAGGCGGATGGGTAGAATTGGAAATTGTGGCGTTGGGTGTATCTGAAAAAGTGGCACTATTTACATTTTCTATTTGGGCATCCAATTGTGCTGTTTCGCCATCATTGCAAATAGTTTGAAAGGGCATAACAGCAATATTCCCGGAACAATTATAGCAAGCAGGATCGGTTGAAGGGAGGACTGTGATTTGGATGGTCGTATCCCAAAGACAACCGAAATCATCCGTTGCTTCGAAAATATAATTAATGTTTCCGGCATTGGTCGGACTGGCGATCATGGAATCCGGCGTATTCACTAGCATACTTGGATCGTCAATCCAACT
>JAHDDR010000161.1:0-8524 GCA_020629255.1 Saprospiraceae bacterium
TTTTCTGGTTGTTGTTTTTTTGGTCGCCGCCTTGGGTTTAGCGGTATTGGTTGTACTAGTGTTTTTTTTCCTTCCTTTTTTCATCTGTACAGGTTTTAGTTAATAAAGAGAAAGATTATTCTTGTCGATTAATTGCAAATAATGATTCAACAACGATATAAATATTGTTGAAAATTAAATGAGGTTTTGTTGCTGGAAATTCCAAAATATTGAAAATGAAAAACAATTTTTGGAAAAGAGGATTTGTAAATATAGTATAAATCTTGAAAGAATGCCAAACATCGTTGGACTTTATTTAAATTCTAATACATCGTCATTTATCTTTTTATATTTTAGAATGAGCATATCCTTCAAATAATTTTGATGTAATTTCCATGGGAATTCATCTCCTTGTTTTGGTAATTTGTCTAGAGAACGTTGGATATACCCGGAAGAAAAATCTATAATGGGTTCTCTTTTTATTTCTTCATTTTTTAGAACTGGTTGACAGGATTTAAATTTATGTTTATCCATATAATTGATTAATCGGCAAACATAACTACAAGCTAAATCTGCTTTGAGTGTCCAAGAAGCATTGGTATAGCCTGCGATAGTTGCAGCGTTCGGAATATTTTGTAACATGATTCCCTTGTACGTCATTAATTCACTCGGGTCAATTTTTTGATTATCTACAAAAACTTTCATGCCTCCAACCAATTTTAATTTTAATCCCGTTGCGGAAACGATCAAATCTGCATTTATTTTTTTACCTGATTTTAATTGAACCCCATTTTCTGTAAATGCATCTATATGGTCGGTGATGATGCTGCATTTTCCATCCTTGATAGAATGGAATAAATCATTGTCGGGAACAACACAGAGCCGTTCATCCCAGGGATTGTATTTTGGAGAGAAATGAGTGTCTACATCATAATCTTTACCGAGTTCTTTTTTAATTTGTCCTTTGATATAATTACTTACCGCTTTAGGGTTTTTTCTCGAAACCCGATACAAATACATACTTAGTAATATGTTTTTCCAACGAGACAGAAAATGAGCTATTTTATCCGGCAGAATCTTATGGATGATTTTGGCAAATCGGTCATATAACGGACGGGAAAGTATATAACTAGGAGAACGTTGTATCATATATACATGGTTCGTTTTTTCTGCTAGGGTGGGAACTAAAGTAATGGCCGTGGCTCCACTCCCTATAACGATGACATTTTTATTTTCATATGTTATATCTGATGTCCATTTTTGAGGATGGATAAAACGACCTTTGTATTTTTCCAGCCCTTCGAACTCCGGGGTGTAGCCTTCATCATAATCATAATAACCAGTACAGAACATCAAAAAATTACAAGTGGCAGATCTCTCCATGCCCTTTTTTTTATCTTGCCAACGGATAGTCCATGTATTATTTTCTGAAGACCAAGAAGCGGCTTCCACCCATTGGTTGAAACGGATATATTTTCCAATATCATATTCTTCTACCGTTTCTCTAAGATAATCCATTATGGTGTTGGCATCCGAAATGGTTTTGGAATAATTCCAAGGCTTGAAACTATACGAAAAAGTATGCATGTCAGAATCAGAACGGATACCCGGATATTTGAACAGATCCCAAGTCCCTCCGATATTATCCCTTCCTTCTAAAATCATAAACGTTTTGTCCGGGCAATATTTTTTAAAATGACAAGCGGCATCTATCCCAGATAAACCTGCTCCGATTATTATAATGTCAAAATGTTCCATATACAATATTATGAAATATACTTCAAGTACTGTAATATTTTGTCGTTTTTTGCATTTAAGCCTAAGGCACCAAATGAGAAACTTGTGTATATTTGCCATCCATTTTATAACAATTAAATCTTAAAAAATGAAAACTTTATTGAATTCCCTTTTTGCTTTATTCTGTTTAGTTATTATTCTACCATCATGTGGGAATGATGATGATACTTCAGTTTGTGATGATAGTTTTCTAAGCTATAAAATGAACGGAGAATTATGGACTGCAGAAACGTTTAATAATACTTTGTTCAATGGAGAAGATCCAAACGTGCCGGGTGTGCCTACCCGCAGATGCGATATAAGAGCAACGAGTTCTGACGGAGGGTATCTTACTATCGTATTTAATAATCCGGATCAAAATGATGCCGATTGTGTTGAGGAAGGAAGTGATTATGTAAGTTTTGAAGATGTTACGTCTTCGTTGCAAAATGCATTTTTCTTTCAATATAGATTGCCTGATGGTACTCAGTCTTCGGTCTTAAAAGGAACATTGAGTATTACTAGCTGTGATCCTGCAACAAAAAATATTAAAGGTACATTTTCTTTTGATGATGAATTTTATGAAAACGTTGGAACAGAAGGAAATTTTTCTGTTTGTTTTAAATAGGTTTTCTTTATAGAAGTTATCTGATGAAATCTTTTATCTTAAATATAAATTTTATTGTTGAAAAGTGCTTTCAGAAAATCTGAAAGCACTTTTTTATATTCTTCTACATTCTAGACTATCATTCTAATATAAGCCATTTCGAATGATGAGAAAAATAATTTTCGAGCATGGCAACTTTTCCAACTACATTATCGTTCACAAACACATCTAATGGAAAATTTACGATTATCTAGATCTTCTATCGGATGGGCATGGAAAACCTCGTTGGTCATCCACTTTGATTTTTCAAAAAAAATACCCTTTCCTCCATAAATATGAACGTGATAATATTCGTCATATAAATTAGACTGATTTATCCAAAGAGTTGTTGCTTTGGATTCTCCAATAAATAATTTTTTCTTAAACTGATAGCCGGATCCTTCCAGAGACAACCCGGATTGGTTAGTGTGCGAGTTCGAATCTTCCCACCCTGTGGTATGGAGTAGAGCAACAATAGAATCTGCATCGAAATTCTTTTTTAAATTTTGCCAATCCTTTACAGTGGGTACTCTCCATCCATTCGGACAAGCAACATCGAGTTCATCGTAAGGATAAAGTTGACCATATTTTTCACAATTCTTTTTTTTCTTTTTATAACAAATAGATTTGGGAGAATCATAATTCAGGTTTTGGGCAAACCATTTTTGATTTCCTATTTCTATGGTTCTATATTCTTTCCCATCTCTTTGATCTTTGAAGATTGGGAGAGGGAGGTCTGAACTTTTTGAGGAAGATCTAGCATGAACAAATTGAAGAAATATTAAAGTTAAAAAGAAACAAAATAAAATGAAAGAAGGATTATTTTTCATGTGTCAAATTTTAGTGTTGAATGATATAAGTTAATGAATTGTTTTGTTCAAAGTTAAATTTAACATGTGATTTTTTAATATTGTTAAAATACAATCTCAATGAAAATAGTGCCGTTTTTCAATCAAATTATCTAATAAAAAAATGAATTGAAAAATGCTACGATCTTTTGTTATCCTATTCCTATTCTGTCTTATTAATGTCAATCTTTTTTCCCAAGAAAAAGAAGAAAAGAAATATTGGCTCACAACTAGTTTGAATGTTTTTGTTCCTATTTCTCATTCGGCAAGTAAAAACATTGGTTTTGATTATCATTCTACTTATCATTATCAAATGGAGCATAAAAATTTTCTAAGTCCTGGAATTGGAGTAAAGATAGAAAAAAATAACCTCTGGTTTCAAGAATATTCTTTATCCTATTTGAATGCAAAGAAAGATGATTATTATGTTGTTGATGTAATTGAACAACAAGGAGTAACTGTTCCAGTTAGAGGAATTGAAACCACTTCTGTCGGGTTGAATTTGAGAGTTGAATATGGAAAATTAATATCGCCAAAAAATATGTCGAGATTAAAATATGGATTAAGTTTAAGCATCGATCCTTATTTTAATTATTTTAAAGATGAACCCATAACCTCCGCTCTTATTCCTGTCTTTTCTTATCGGATAGGAGGTGAATTATCTATTATTCCAAGAATTGAAGTGGCTTTGTCCAGAAGGATTCATATGAACATTAAATTACCAATGGGAATTAATCGCTTCAGCTATGAGCATTTCAAAATCGACGATCCTTTACTAGCTGATGAAAAAAAAGAAGTGAATCATTTCTTCAACGAATTTGGAATGAAATATTTTCAAAGCAACGTAGGCTTGAATATAATGTTGTAATCTAAAATTTTAAGAAGTCTTCCGAAGTTTTTATTCCAATAAACTTCGGAAGACTCATAATTTTAAATCAACCATTTTATCCAGTTAGCATGCCCATTTGTATGCGCCATGAGTTGGGTGTTTTTTTTGCCCTTTTTGTATTGCGTTACTTCTACCAATATTCCTTTGATGCTGTAATCCTTTTTAAACACTCTGCTTCCTTCTGTGGCTAAGTATGTGAAATCTCTTTCTTTTCCTATTTTGTCCATTAACTTCCAGAAGTTGTTTCTTTCTTCTTTCGAAAACTGATATAAGGCATGTGTATGATAAACAATTAAGGGAATATTTTTTTCTTGTTCGAGAATGATTTCTTCGAATTCAAAAAGTTGGCTGGCTT
The DNA here is from genome assembly GCA_020629255.1 of Saprospiraceae bacterium. GTDB lineage: Bacteria > Bacteroidota > Bacteroidia > Chitinophagales > Saprospiraceae > JAHDCE01. The sequence goes on from JAHDDR010000161.1 coordinate 4,494, forward strand.
TGATGAAGTTTATATTTTCTTCACGAGCTAAATTTATGGCATTTTCGATTTTTTCCAGCCTCTCTACTTGATCCGCCCAAATTAGGGATTTTAACCAATGAGCATTTTCAATATTATTTACATCCAAAGGGTTTTGATCAATCCCTATCCTGTTTTTAATTTTTACCATTCGATTGAATAGGGGAATAGAGCCGCTTTTTATTTCGCTTTTGATTTTTACCAGACTGTTGCCAAAATGATATTGATCATTATAATGATATTCGTATTTATCCATGTTCAAGGTCAAACCGGCACTAGTGCCGATATCTATAATATTGATTTCTTCATTATCGAATAAATGAGAAAAAATAGGTAAAAGATAAGCTGTCCTGTTCAAAGCGTTGGTTTGTACAATATTGTTCTGTTCCAGTTCGATGATTTCTTGCTGATGGTCGAGGCAAAATTCCTTGAAAAGGGCAAATGGAAGTCCGGATTTATGATTTTGGGTAATGGAAGGATAATATTGTGCGAGTTCTTGGTTCGGTTCTTTATATAAAAGCGATTGCACCGAGGCGAAAAATAAATTGGGCAGGGGTTGTCCATATTTGCAATGGGCGGCTATACTGACAAGTTGATCGTCTTTTGCCGTTTTTAGAGACAAATCATAATACAAGGGTGATACATTTTTACATTCGACATTGGCAAATTTAATGAGCCAATCTTTGAGTTCTTGCAACTCGTAGGGTCTATAGTCCATAGTTGAAATTTATTGTTTTCTGAATTTTAATGCACTTGCAATGTAAAGGGAATTTATGTGTCATGCAAGAGATAATTTTCGAATATTTCCATCAGATTTCCTATAGCAAGGGTGCCCTATAAAATAAGAATGGCAAGGAGCATATAAATAAATGAGATAGAGAAAAACTAAAGCAATTTTGTTGACATGAATTTTATTTATTTTTCATCTAAATTAGACTTTATTACGAATAGTTTTTTATGGAAGGGAAATTATAGATTTTACAAAAGATCAATTTGTCTGTAATCAATTTTTCGTAATAAAGTTTATTCTAAAGAATCAAAATAATTGGATAATCTATGATGTCTTAGTTGAAGGAATTCTAAGATGATTTCTACTTCTTGGTTGAAATTGTTATTATCGTAATAAAATGGGCCATCTGTTGGCCACACTTCGAAATTTTTTTCTACAACTTTGTATATTTGTTGACTTTTTCGAATAATTCTCGATTGGAGTTGATGAAGGGAGAAAATTTGATTTCCGCTATGGTTTAATTCTTCCCATCTGTTTTTTAACCAGTCCCTATACCAAGATAATTGAAGAAGTCTTTCAAAGAGAATGGAACGGGTTACATCTAGATGGTTGACATCTAAATTTAATTCATTGTCACCGTCTCTACCAAAAGAATGGTCATAATCCCACGGAGCAATTCGTATGGGGTTTTGATCTGTTTTATATAAAACGAAATTTTTTAAAATGCCATCGCTATTATTGGTGAGTAATAATAATAAATGCCAATCAATAATATTTCTAAGATCGAAAATTAAAGAAATTCCCTGACTGAATTCTTCTTGATTACTGTTTAAAATAAAGGATCGGATATCTTCCAAAACCTGTGTTTTATCTTCCTCTTCTATTTTCGGGTAGGTTTGCTGATGGAAATTGTTGGGGTATTGAGGAACGACTCCGTCGTAACTCTGCCGGAATAAATGGGGTTCTTTAAAGATAAATGCATCGGTATCGTTTTCATTTATTTCTAAACTGGATTTATCTAGTTTTTCCATTAAAATATACAGCCCATGATATTGTTGGTTCAATTCTAATTCAACCCATTTATTTTGAGATACTTTATTATATGATCCCATTTCCGAAAATAAATCATAGGAGATAACATGACGAAGAAATGTTTTGTCTATATAACTTGAAATAAGAATCCAATCATCATCGGCGGGAAGATTTAGTAGGGGGAAGTCGATATTTAAATCGATTTCAAAAGAATGTTTGGGATGTACGATAGAAAATCCACCCCTGCGTTTTATATTTCCTTCTATTAGATGATTTTCATGATCTTCCAAAACGATGTCGATTTTGTCGTCTATAGGAATGCCTCCTTCATAATTGATGTTGAGGGAAGGAAAAGATGTAATTCTTTGTTGATAGAAACTTTCTTGTTGGCATGAATAAAAGAACAGTAATAGGAAGAAGAATCCAAAGATAAGTATTCTATTATCAATGATTGATTTGTTTTGTAGGAGCATGTTGCTTCGTTTATATTTTGGTATTTACATATCTATAAATATAATTAGGGATGTGAATGAAATTCAAATTAGGAGAGCACTTATCAATGTTTTGTAAAATAGTTGACTAAAAATAAAATGGGGCAGCTTATTTTTTGAGCAGATTAGTTCCGTTAGATTTATTCCTTTTTTGATAAAACTCCCGAAAGGCTTTTAGATGATCTACATTAATGATGCTAACACCATTTTCGAGAAGTATTTTCCAGATTTTCTTTTTGTTGGGGATGCCCCAAATGCGGAGATGTTTTTCTTTTTCTTGAGTTTGTTTGGCAGTTTGATGAAGAACAAGCATCCAATTTTTTTTGTGTTCACGCTTGAAAGATTTAAAAGCAAAACTATACATGACGATTTTATTCTCCCATTCTTTCGAATAATTTTGATGCAACCGTCCATCTAGAAATACATAACATAAATGAGAGCCTTCTAGATGTTCCAAGGGGATTTTTCCGGTTAAAACAAATCTAATATTTCCCTCGGGGTTTGAACATTCGTCGAATATATATTCCTTGTATTTTTCTTTTAAATGATGTAGAAGCTCTAGGGTTTTTTGGGGCTTGTTTTTAATATCTATAAGGTATGTGAGGGATGTTTGTTCTAAGCTTTGTGTGCGAGATAAAACCTTTTCCGAAAAATATAATTCTTCTATCGTCGGTTTCTTTTTTAGGCGGAAAGGAAGATGCGATACGATAAGTTTTCCATTCCATTCATAAATATCTATTTCAATACTATGATAATCTAAATTCCAAGCATCAAAAAATGGGGATTTTTGTTCATAATCGTTGTGGGAGTGACCCGGAAATTCTGAGTATTGTGAAAAAGAATAAGCACAATGAATCGTAAAAAATATAACAAGCCCAAATTTATTCATTTCAAAAACTTTATGGAGATTCCTGTAGATGCAAAATTAAAGCAGCCTCAAAAATATTTTGAGGCTGCCATCATTTCTAGAGAGATTCAAGTTATATCGTTACATAACTCCAATTCTCTCCCGTTTCTATTCTTCTGACCTGCATGGTTGTAATACCAAACTTTTCAGCTAAATCTTTTTTTCTATGTTTACCTTTTTTAAGCATTCTTTTCAATTGCTTAACTTTGGCAACGGTCAATTTACTATTGGATTCTCTGCTAATGAATTTATCGAAAAGCCCCAAACCTACTTGGAAGTCCCAAAGTTCTTTACGGGTCGCCCATTTCAAATTTTTAGAAGCATTGTTGAGTTTGTCCCCATCAAGGTGGATTAAAAAATTGCGGTTGGCATCTGCTTTTTTCTTCCGAACAAAATGTTGACCAACAATTTGATGGACATATACACTCGAACTTCTATTATCCTTAAGCCCAATTCTAACGGTTCTCAAATTGCAACCTTTCAAAATGCAGCCTTTTAGAATGGTTTGGCTACCTGTTTCTTTATTGGTGCTACGAACCCTTCCTTGGTTGGAAACGTCGTAAGTCATTTTTACTGTCGGAGCTTTAAATTCTAATGGTTTCCATTTTTCACCCGGTAGGTTTTTGATTTTTACAGGGGCTTTGGGTTCTGCCGATCTGTTAGCTTTTGCCCGGGATTTTCTTGCTTTTTTAGGTTTGGCAGCGGCTTTAGTTCTTGTAGTTTTAGCCTTTGCCGCTGTTGTGGTTTTTTTAGCTTTTGATTTTGCCACCGTCGTAGTTTTAGCCTTTGAAGTTTTGGTTTTTGTAGTAGACGTTGCTTTAGCCCGAGTAGTTTTGGCTTTTGTAGTTTTAGC
>JAHDDR010000161.1:8624-10442 GCA_020629255.1 Saprospiraceae bacterium
TTTTTGTAGTAGACGTTGCTTTAGCCCGAGTAGTTTTGGCTTTTGTAGTTTTAGCCTTTGAAGTTTTGGCTTTTGTGGATTTTTTCCGCTTTTCCATTTGTCAGATTTTAATTAAAAAATAAATTTTCTCATTTAGATTGGATGAGAAAAATAAAAAAATGATGCTTTTTAGATGAGTGAATTTATCGGCGAAACGCCATATTACATGATTATTGTGTCCAAATATATATGAATAAAAATTAAAAGTCAAAATTAAAATTGAATTATTTGTTGTTTTAGGCTGAAAACGATACAGTTATGCCATTTTTAAATGATATAACTGTAATTGCATGATTTGATAAGTTATATTGGGGAGGGGGTGTTGTGGGTATGCTTGTGTAATAGACGTTTAGTTCTGTTTATTTGTGTAGATTATTTCTTTTCAATTTGATGATATATAAAGCGTTTTTTGAAAATTGATTCAACGCTTTTAGATATGGCTGGACTTTTCTCCCGAATCATAACCTGTTTTACAATACATCGATAGGATTCCGTGTAATTTTTGGAATTGAATATTAAATATATTATATTTGTTCCATAGCCTAGAGAACAAATAATATTGTAAAAAATATTAATGCAGTCTAATAGGTATAAAAATTTATTGTTCACTCTTTTGGTTTGTAAAACCGCTATGCGGGTATATAACCAACTAAAAAATGATTTATGAAAAATTTAATGAATTTAGTTTATGCATTATTATTTTTATCAATTATTGCATCTTGTAAAGACGAGGATGAAGCCTTAATGTCCAAGACCTTTTATTATGAGTTCCATAATGGACAAACCGTTACTGCTTCGCCATATCTGGGAACTCATCCAAGCGATTTAAGTGCCTCGATAACGGTAGAGGAACTAAGAACCGGAGGTTCTATGATTAGTGTTTCTATTCTCAATTCTTTAGATGGTGAGTTATATAATGTACGTGCATACGATGCTGCTGACCCAGCTACAACTCCCAATGGAACACCCTATAATGAAACACCGAATTCAGCATTATTTGTCTCTTCTAAGGAGGGAGATGGAGGTACAATTACGTTGAGCCAAGAAACGGATATGTCTTACGAAGAAATTATTAATTCTTACAATGGTTATTTCGTAATTCACGATCCTTTACAAGAAACGAGTACTTCAAATATAAGTACTTACCTTGTCATCGGCACTTTTGCAAAAGATCAGACAGCAAGTGGTTTGCAATCCTCTTCTCACAATTATGATTTTAATACGGGGCAAATTGATGCAGCTTACACATATAACGGCCCTCACGATTCCAATTTAAATGCAACAATCGTATTAGATGAACTAGCTGATGGACAGACAAGGGTGACGGTAAGAATCATGAATGCTGTTTCTGGGGAATCGTATCGAACCCATGCCCATGATATGGCCGATCCTAACACAACGCCTAGTGGAATACCCTATAATGAATCGCCCAATCCAGATGTGTTTGTTTCACCTATATTGGCAACAGGTTCTACTGCTGTAAAAAGTAAAATTTCTACAAAGACTTATCATGAACTTACCTCTTCTTATAATGGTTTTTTTGTAGTTCACGATCCCTTACAGGAAATATCTGCTACAGATCCAACAACCTATGTTATTTTGGGGGTATTTGCTAGATAAATACTAGTGGATTAACTCATAAGTTAAGGTATGTTAAGATGCCGTAATGATTTGTTTCTGCTAGGCACAAAAAACGGAGTTATGCCTTAGCGTAATGAGTATTGTTGGAACGACGCAGAAATGAATCAGAACAAATTTTGGGCGTATCGAAATTTATGA
>JAHDDR010000162.1 GCA_020629255.1 Saprospiraceae bacterium
TTACCTTTGGGCATCAAAAAAATTACTGATTATGAATAAAGTAGTCGCCAATGCCCAAGAAGCTATCCAAGGCATCAAAGACAATATGACCTTGATGTTGGGAGGGTTCGGTTTATGTGGTATCCCCGAAAACTGCATTGCCGCCCTTGTCGATGCCAACATTACCGGATTGACCTGCATTTCGAACAATGCCGGAGTCGATGATTTTGGTTTGGGTTTATTGCTACAGAAAAGGCAAATCAAAAAAATGATTTCTTCTTATGTAGGAGAAAATGACGAATTCGAGAGACAAATGTTAAGCGGAGAACTTGAAGTGGATCTTATTCCTCAAGGTTCTTTGGCAGAAAGATGTCGGGCAGGTGGAGCCGGCATTCCTGCTTTTTTCACACCTGCGGGGTATGGAACAGAAGTAGCCCATGGAAAAGAGGTGCGATATTTCAATGGGAAACCTCATATTTTGGAAAACGCGCTTACCGCAGATTTTGCTATCGTAAAAGCTTGGAAAGGCGACCCGATGGGTAATCTGGTATTCAAAGGAACAGCTCGTAATTTCAATCCGATGATGGCAATGGCCGGAAAAATTACGATTGCTGAGGTGGAAGAATTGGTTGAACCGGGAGAATTGGATCCGAATTTCGTCCATACGCCAGGGGTCTTCATCCAACGGATTTTCCAAGGAACGAAATATGAAAAACGTATTGAGCAACGTACCGTGAGACAACGTTCATAATTCATTCATCTAAAATATCAATGACAACATGTTAGATAAAACAGGAATTGCAAAGAGAATTGCCCAAGAACTCCAAGATGGATGGTATGTAAACTTGGGTATTGGTATCCCTACCTTAATCGCCAATCATGTACCCGAGGGTGTTAGTGTTGAATTCCAATCCGAAAATGGAATTTTAGGGATGGGTCCTTTTCCCTTCGATGGCGAAGAAGATGCCGATATGATAAATGCAGGAAAGCAAACCATTACCGCGATGGCGGGTGCTTGTATTTTTGATTCTGCGACTAGTTTTGCCATGATTCGTGGGCAACACATCCAACTCACCGTTTTGGGAGCCATGGAAGTATCAGACAATGGAGATATTGCCAACTGGAAAATTCCGGGAAGAATGGTTAAAGGAATGGGCGGTGCTATGGATTTGGTTGCCTCGGCAGAAAACATCATTGTTGCTATGATGCACACGAATAAAAGAGGCAAATCCAAATTATTGCGTCAGTGTACCTTGCCTTTAACTGGCGTTCGTTGCGTTAAAAAAATCGTAACCAATTTAGCGGCATTGGATGTAGTGGATGGTGGTTTCAAATTACTAGAACGTGCACCAGGCGTTAGCGTAGAAGAAATTCAAGCAGCTACAGAAGGGAGATTGATTGTGGAAGGTGATATTCCCGAAATGAAAATAGCCTAGCTATTATTTATAATTACATCGGAGAATAAGTACAAACGTATTTGTTCTCCGGTGTAATTATAAAAAACAAAAAATGATATTCTTAATTTATTTTTCTGCTGCCTCTATTTCCAATTCTTTTCTTTTTTGTTCCGGATTTAATAATTCCAAAAATTTGTAATGGAATTCCCGATCAATTATTTTTTTTCTCATCTCAATATCTTCTATTGAAGATGATGTATTTTCTTCTTTCATTTTTTCTACTTTTTTTAAATAAGCAATTCTTCGAATAGATAATTTCATCGTTTGGACATTATCCAATCCTAATTTTTTTGCTTTCCTTTTTGCAAATACGAAGGCTTGTTCTTCGAGAGACAAATGGCTAGGAATACTTCCATCTGGTGAAGGTTTTTTTTCAGGAATAATTTCTGTTCCTCCTTTGGGTGTCAAGTCTTGAGAAAAAGAATGAGGAAGGAATAATAAAAGGGATACAGCGATAGCTATGGCTATCCGAGCAATGTTTTGCCTCATGGTTCAAAGTTTTTTTAGTGTGTGTTAGAAATTGTAGGATGACTAAAGCAAATAGTATACCTAAAATTAATTTTTGACTAAAAAATGTGACAGAAAATTGCTTGGAAATAAGGTATTATTTCCCTTAATTCAACATATATTTAATTTTTATCAATGATACTTTTTTGATTTACCACTACATGCGGGACGTTTTGCAACTCCCAATTGATGACCAACCCTTTTGCTAATTGGTCCGCAATTTTTTTCCCATATAAGTATTCTGCCAAATATAAGCTGGCTTCAAAAGACTTGGCTCCACCAGCGGAAGTGATGAATTTCCCATCATGGACAAATAAAACGTCTTTATGTATTTTTAAATGAGGGAACATTTTTTCGTATGCATCCAAATCACCAGGGAATGTAGTGGACTCCACCCCGTCCAACAAACCTGCTTTTGCCAAGACAAAAGCACCATCGCAATGTGACGTGACAAACTGAGCGTTGCTTACTGTCCGTTTTACGAACTCAAGCATGACTTCATCTTCCAAATCAGTATCCAAATGATGCTCTGCACTTGGTACAACCAGTATGTCGATGGGAGGAAGGGAATCTTGGGTATAACTAAAATCCGGAAGGATATAAAGTCCTTCGAATGTTTTTACGAGCTTGCTGGTTTTGGCAACCGTAAACACATTCATTGCTTTAATCGAATCTCTGAAAATCGTATGGTGGAAAATATCGAAAGGAGCCGTGAGTTCTGTGTTGTAAACACCATCCATAATTAAAAAGGCAACGTTATATCTATCATCGACCAATTGAGGCAAATGTCGATCAATAACAATTTGTCCATTATTATTTTTAGGGGGAGGCTCGGAAGTTGCCACAGCCAAAAGAATAAAAAATATAAAAAGAATAAAAGATAATGGTCGTTTATATTTATTTTGCTCCATTCTAAATCGGTATTGGTAGATGAATAACTGTTCTTTGTAAATTTATGAAAAAACAGATCCATAAGTCTTGTATATTTGTTGTAAATTCTAATAAATTAGAAAATGGAACCAATTTTCACAAACGAACAAATCCAAGTAGAAGAATTGCCTCATGTAGAAGAAGTACTATGGGTGCCTCTCCAGAAAAAATATTTACCCATCAGTTTATTGAGTACATGGATATTCGGCTTCGTGCTTTGTGGTATTTTTTTAGCCTTTAATTTTTTTCGGAAAAATATATTTGACGAGTATTGGATAGTCTGGGCAGTTGTAGGAGGTATATTGTTTTTATTTGTTTTGATTTCAATTTTATCCATATTAGGATTTCGGCACAAAGCATATGCGATACGGGAACATGATATCTTATTCAAAACCGGTTTGATCTTTAGACGGACAACGGCTCTTCCATTTAATCGGGTACAACATAGCGAAATAAATCAAGGACCCATAGAACGGAATTTTGATTTGGCACAATTAGAAATTTTCACGGCAGGAGGCAGCCAAAGTGATTTGACGATTCCCGGTTTATTGAACGAAGAAGCACAACGGATCAAAGCATTCATCATGGAAAAGACAAGAACCAACCATGAAGAATAATTACGAAAGTTTATACCAGCCGAAGCGACAATCGCCCGTTGCTATTTTTATGTTTATTTATACTTTTTTAAGGCGATTTATCCGGCTTGTTTTCCCTTTGATTATAATTTTATTTATGGGAAATCGAGACAAGGGTTCTATTTTAGATGCTTCGATAGGCGGAGTGGCGGTAGTTATTTCTGCTTACACTTTAATTATGTCTATTCTTTCTTATTTTCGATATTATTATTTTTTAGATGAAGATGGACTGAATATCCACAGTGGTGTTTTAAGTCGAAAAAAATTAAATATACCTTTCGAAAGAATTCAGAATATTAATTTCGAACAAAAAATAATTCATCAATTTTTTAATGTTGTCAGCCTTGAAATAGATACCGCCGGTTCTTCTAAAAGTGAAATAAAAATTGAAGCGCTGCCTAAATCCGAAGCAGAAGCTATTCGTGATTTTATTCTAGAAAAGAAAAAAAATATTATTGCAGAATCGGGAGAAGATGCCGTAGAATTACAAGAAGAAATAAAAGAACCCGATCAACTTTTATTATCATTGAATCCCTTCGATTTAATGAAAGTGGGAGTGAGTCAAAATCATATTCGGACAGCATTTATCATTATGGGGATAGGCTTTAGTTTCATGAGCCAGATAGAAGATGCCTTGGATTTGGATGTAGTAGATATAGCAACAGAAAATGTTGAAAAAGTCGGATCTGGATTTTTCCCTGCTTTTATTCTTGTTTTTATTTTCTTTTTGTTTATTTCTTTTTTTGTTACCCTAATAAGAACAGTCCTTAAACATTTTAATCTAAAATTCTTTAAAAGCAAAGAAGGATATAAATTGACATCCGGATTAATTACCCGACAAGAAGTTGCTTTGCGAAAAGAAAAAGTCCAAATCATTAAATGGTCGGATAATCCGATTAGGCGATTGTTTAAAATATTTACTTTAGAAATAAAACAGGCCGCCGCAGGCGTCGGGCGAAGACGGGGACAATCGGTAGAAGTTCCTGGGTGTTATAAAAATCAAGTGGATGAAGTCGTGCAATCTTGTTTTCCAGAAATATTAAACGATTCTTTTAAAGAACATGAATTGCATTACGCTTATGTTATTCGAAGATTCATTTACCAGGGACTATTGCCCGCTGCTATTATGGCTGTCATTTATGCCATTTCCTACAAAATGAATTTTTTAATCCTAGCCATCGTTATTCCTTTTTTATCCTTTGCATTATTAACCGTTTATTATCGAAAATATAGATGGATGGTAGGCGAAGAATTCTTAAAAATAAAAAAAGGAATATTTTCAATATCTTATTCTTTGTTACCTTATTATAAAATCCAAGCGGTTGAAATTATACAAACGATATATCAAAGGCGTAAAGGTTTGGCGAATCTGCAAATTTTCACAGCGGGAGGATCGGTTACCATTCCTTATATCGAGTTAGAAAAATCAGAAACACTCAGAAATTATATTTTATTCAAAGTGGAATCAAGTAAAAGAACTTGGATGTAAGGGATGAGGGATAAATAACGGTCTGGTTTTAGGCTAGATTATTTTGTGATTGGATGAAGAAGAAAACGCAGGCAATGCAGGGCATTGGTGAGGATTTCTGATGAAATACAAGTGCAAAAAAAGCAGCCCAAAACGGACACTTATTAATTCATCATCCTTAAGGGAAAGTCAATCATTATTTATTGGTGTTTCCGAACATAATATCCGACACTGGTTCTATAAGGAGCTTGATTCTGTGCACGATGATATATTTCAATCATTTCAGGATTGTATTTTTTTCTGCTGGTTTTTTTGGGTTTATAATTCGTGAATTTAGATAAGTCTAACAAATACGTTTCTCCTTCTTTTATGGTTACTTTTTCCGAATAAGAAAATCTTTTTCCTTTTTTTGTTTTTAATGAGATATAGGCCGAATCATAGTCGAACGTATCTTTATTGGTGAGTTCGATTTGCATATCACTCCAAGTAGCAAGATGTTCTGTGTGCATAAAAGGCCGAGGAACTCTTGAAGTCGCCACAGCAAGAATCCAATAGATTCCCAAAACAAAAAACAGGATTATTATTTTATTCCGATTTTTCATTCATCCAAATAATTTGAAACTAAAACACTTAAACAAGAACTACTACCATACATCACGAGATCCAAAATATCAAATGTTCCGGGTAGCATCCCACTCCATTGCCCTACTTCATGTACAATGGCCATTAATGTTCCGACCAACAGCCACATGTTTTTTTCTGGATCATTTTTCCATAACAATGCCAAGGCTTGCAATAAAGAAAAAAGCCAAAGTCCATCTGGCAGGTTATATAACATCCAATGGGGTAACGGAATATTTTGGGCAATATTTCTGAGTACGGGAATAAAATCCAAACCAAGACCCTGCTGGACTAAAAAAATATTTTCGTCACCCCACATTAAATAAATCAATCCACCAATAAATAATGGTAAAATAATTCTAAAAATTATATGATGATATTTTTTAAAGACATGCTTTTTCATCGGTTCGAATAAAGTGGCTAAAAAACAATGGGTTTGCATCATTAAGATACAAACCCATTTCCAAAATAAAAAATCTTGAGTTTTATGGTATGTTTAGATTATTTTGGATTAATTGCTACACCATAGTCGATTTTATTATTGATGGCTCCCATACTTCCGGGTACTCCCATCGGTTTCATCGAACCATAAGTTGGCATTCTTCTTACTTTTTCTGCTACAAAAGTTTCTTTTTCTTCTTTAATGTAAGCCAAAGAAATATATGGATGCCAAGGTAAAGTATCTTTTAAAGGGTACAACTCACTTCCGTAAGGAATACCAGAATGAGGAATGATGGTACCATCGGCAGCGAAAAGAACATCTTCGAACATTTCATCCAAATTATATTCTTCATCATCCGAAGAAGCTAAATCCTCGCCAGTAGAAAATATCTTTGCTCCAGAAATTGTATACCTCGCATCTTTCTTTTCTTCAGCTTGATTTTCTTCAGCTTCTGGAGTGTCCACCTGACGCATGTTAGCAGAAATAGACGACTTACTGTCTGAATATTTAAGCTCAACCACTCCATTATTGTTTTCGGCAATAAAAGGCGTTTGTGGATTGCTCTTTTCGAAAGCAGCAATTTGCTTCTGAGCCTCTATATTAGAATAATATTGAAGAGCTTCCTCATCAATTTTAAATTGAATATTGGAATAGGATGATGAATTTCTAGAAGAAGCATTATTATTTTTATTAGCGGAAGTTGATGCGGAACCGGCTCTGTTAGAGCTTACTGTATTTTCTTCACGCTGCACAGAAGAAGATTCTTCAGCAACAGAAGCATGAGAAGAATTTTCTGATGAAGCAGCAATATCTGATGAACCAGAAGAAAGCTGATGACCATTTTCGTTCTTCGCCACCGATTCCTGTCGCTTCTTAATAGCATTACGTTTTCTGGCTGCTTCTCTCATCGATTCCTTTTTTTCTTCTTCTTCAACAGCAGACATGGTAGCGGAAATAGAAGGAGAACCAGCAGCATTTTCATCCTCGTGAATCGACTCGTGAGAATTCTGTTGTTCAATTTGACTCAATTGATCAGCCTCGTCGTTTCGGGCGACCCCCCAAATAAAAAATCCTAATAATAATGTGAGGCAAGCGAACCAAAAGAAGCGTCTATCCTTCGTTTTCTTTTTGTTCACCCCTATCTTTATAGGTGACACCTTAGGGGCACCTTTTTTGTTTGTGCTCATAGTAAGTGATTTTAGTTTTCTCAATAGTATAGCGGAGGGCTGCCATAAAGTTAGGCAATATCCTCTTTCCAACAAAAAGAAAACACTACTTTTTTTTGGCTTAATTATTGATAATTAATAGAATAGACAAGGTTTTAATCTTTTGTTCCCAAGAAAGACTCTGCTCAATCATTCATATTGAGCCACTTCTGTATAACATATGGTATCTATATGTTCTCACGGTCTATTCTAATTTTTTTCCAATTTATTTTTCACATATTGCTCCAACCAGCGATCTTGCTCCCAAAGCATGTGTAAAATGGATTCTTTGGCCACATATCCATGACTCTCTTTCGGGAGCATCACCAACCTTACCGTAGCTCCTAATCCTTTGAGTGCATTGAAGTACCGTTCGCTTTGCATGGGGTAGGTTCCTGGATTATTATCGGCTTCTCCATGTATGATGAGCAAAGGCGTTTTCATTTTATGGGCATGCATAAAAGGAGACATATTAAGGTATATGTTTTGGGCTTCCCATAAATTCCGTTCCTCACTTTGGAACCCGAATGGAGTGAGCGTTCTATTGTATGCACCGCTCCTTGCAATACCGGCCGCAAACAAATTGGAATGGCTCAATAAATTGGCCGTCATGAAGGCTCCATAAGAATGCCCCCCTACGGCGACCCTTTCCGGATCAATGCATCCTTGTTGATCTAAATAATCGATGGCTGCTTTGGCGTTGGCGACCAATTGTTCGATAAAAGTATCATTGGGTTCCTGCTCATTCTCACCGATAATTGGAAAAGAAGCATTATCCAAAACAGCATATCCCCGATTGACCCAAAATATAGGAGAACCATAATGGGGATAAGTGAATTCGTTCGGATCTTGTGTCGTTTGCCCGGCACTATCTTTATCCTTGAACTCTTTGGGATAAGCCCAAAGAATCAAAGGGAGCCTTCCTTCTTTTTTGACTTGGTAGCCTGAAGGAAGATAAAGGGTTCCCGATAATTCAACACCATCTTTTCTTGTATAGTGTATGATTTCTTTTTGGACATCCTCCATACTTTTGAATGGGTTCTCAAAAAGAGTGAGAGGACTAGGCGTTTTTTCTTTTTCGAAAATATTTCGGATATGATAATTGGGATATTCATCCGGGGATTCGATTCGGGTAATGATTTTCCCTTTACGGATATCAATGGCAGCAGCGATCAATTCAAGCTTGTCTTTATAAGGAGCCGTCCAAATACGTTCTTTTTGGAACCCGTTCATATCCATTTTGTCGATAAAAGGGTTTTTTCCTTTTTCAGAATATCCGGTTCCTTGCAAGTAAAGATGTTTTTGGTCGATGACCAAAACATGTTTTCCCCACTTATTTTTTTCTAAAATGAAATTTCCGGGATCGTTATATAAATCCTGATAATTCCTATCATAGATAATTTCAATATTTTGTTGTGGATCGTTGGGCTGGAACAAATAAGCTTTTATATTCCTAGTGTTCCACCAATAATCGTAGGCGATGGCATATTCCTCATTGCCCCAATCAATACTATAAAACCGATTTTTGGTTTTGAATAAAGATCGGGGTTCTTGGGTCGGAACCATGAGGTTTTCTTCAAGTACCTCATCTCTGTAATCGACCTCATTGGAAGGGTCTCCCTCGTCCAATGCCTCCACCCAAAACAATGTGGCGGCTTGATCCAGTCGCCAACTCACATTACGCCTGCCTTTCCGGACAGCCATAAATCCTTGGGGTAAATCTTCTATCAAGGGAACTTGGAGAAGGTTCTTGATTTTTGTTCCGTCTTCCTGATATAGATCCAAACTAAAAGGAAATCTGCCGTAAGGCACCAAATAGGAGAAGGGCCGTTGGATCTCTGTCAAGAATAAAAATTCTCCATTAGGAGAAAAAGAAACGCCCTTGTACATAGCCGCTTCTTTCCATAACGTTTTTTTTCCATCCAAACCCACCTTATATAATTCGGAGCGGACGAGTTGTTCGAAATTGGTTTCGTCGTAGGTATTTTTTAATAAATCCTGATAGGTTCTGTTCTGGGCTTTTTTTCCTTCCAGATTTTCTGAAATAGTTGGACCAATCGGAACAACATTTTCAGGTTCTATTAAATCTATCTTATCCGAAGGAATTCGTTTTACAATAAAATGTTCACTATCCCTGGACCAAACATAAGGAATACCCATATTGGCATTCAGACAATCTTCGGTTAATTTTATAGCCGTTGCTTTTTCAATATCTAGCACCCATAATTCAACCCCCTTTATTGTAGTATGGGTAAATGCCATTTTTTTTTCATCCGGTGATAATCCGAAATAAGCTAAATTTGGATGGTCGGGTAATCCTGAAACGGGAACCGTTTTTTTCTCGTGGGTCTTTTGAATTGAAATATTATTGTAATACCTAATCCGACTCGATATATTGGTTTTTGGATCGATCCTAAGTCCTCCCAAACGGAGTTCCTTTACAGAAAGTTCTTGAATGGACTTATAGGAATCCCGATAAATTAAAATCATATTTTTTGCCTTGGAATCAAGGCGAATCATCGGGGGAAAAGAAATGTCAACTAAATCGAGTATTTCCTTTGGCGGTTTTTGATATTGGAGTATAGATGTGTTATCACTATTCATACGCTAAAAGTGTATTGCTGAACGGGGTTTAAAAAGTTATAATATAAATAAAAAGGCTTGGAGACAATAGTAATCGCCTCCAAGCCTTTCATGAAAGGAAGGGGATATTTATTCTTTCAGTTCTTTTTTGTCATTTTTTTTCATCCCTTCTTTAATCTCATCTTCGATAGATGCCCTGGCACTGTTGAATTCTCTGATGCCTTTCCCTAATCCACGAGCCAATTCAGGTATTTTTTTCCCTCCGAACAATATTAGAATTACAAGAAGAAGGGCTATGATTTCATAAGGGCCGAAACCGATCAATACGATATTACTTATCATGACTTTATTGTTTTAGTCTATAATCTTCTACAAATATACAAATAAGTCCTTTCGAAAGTTGACTACTTGTTTACCAAAACAAAAAAAGGCGGCTCCTTTGAGCCGCCCTGTGCAATTCAACCTAAATTAATTGTGCACGACCTAACCATAATTTTATTCAACTACAAAA
>JAHDDR010000163.1 GCA_020629255.1 Saprospiraceae bacterium
GTCATAAAGAAAATAGAATCGAATTATATAAAACCATGATGGGATTTTTTGCCCGGCATTTGAAATGATAATATATTTAAACATGAGTCATCTCTAAGGTAAGATGACTCATGTTTTTAAGGCACGATAAAAGTGCCGCCGCATATAAAATATTACTTGTGTTATTTCCCCAAATAAGACCTCAAGGCATTTCTATTATAGGATTTACGCAATCTACGAATTGCTCTTTCTTTAATTTGCCTTACCCGCTCACGGGTCAAGCCATATAATTCGCCGATTTCTTCGAGAGTCAATGGGTTTTTGCCTGTTAGTCCATAATAAGCAGAAAGAACCTCTACTTCTCTAGGAGATAACAGAGACAAGCCATGATTTACTTCATCCTTAAGAGACTGTTTCATCAATTTATCATCCGGAGCATCATTATCAAAGGTCATGATATCCAACATGGTTGAAGAACCCTCATCACTAGAAATGGGAGCATCAAAAGAAACATGTTTCCGTCCACCTTTCAGCATATTTCTGATTTCTTTGGGTTTCAGGTTTAGAAGATCGGCCAATTCCTCATCTGTTGGTTCTCTTTCGAATTCCTGCACAAATGATAAATAAGCTTCATTCACTTTATTATAAGAGCCGACCTTATTGAGAGGTAAACGAACAATTCTTGAATATTCTACAATCGCTTGCAAAATAGATTGGCGTATCCACCAAACCGCATAAGAAATAAATTTGAAACCTTTGGTTTCATCGAAACGCTTGGCCGCTTTTATCAAACCGACATTCCCTTCATTGATCAAATCACTCAAGGAAAGACCTTGGTTTTGGTATTGCTTGGCAACAGAAACAACAAACCTAAGGTTCGCTTTTGTCATTCTTTCCAAAGCTTCTTGATCCCCATCTCTAATCCTTCTAGCCATTTCGGCTTCTTCATCGGCAGTTAGCATAGTAATCTTCCCAATATCATTGAGATATTTATCTAAAGCCAGACTCTCCCGAGTAGTTATTTTATTGGTGATTTTTAATTGACGCATAATCCCACTATTAAATTGTTCACTATTATATACGATACTTATCCTAAAAAAGTTGCATAATTGGCGAAAAAGACTTGACTTTTAGAAAAAAAACATTATATAATTGATTTAAAGGTAAAATTCAAGGGCTTATTTTGTTTAGATCTCATTTTTAATCACTCTTCAATATCCATTTTTACCTATCTTTGCAACGATGACTTTAGGGGTGTCCTTTTATCGGACTGAGATCATACCCTTACTACCTGATGCAGTTCATACTGCCGTAGGGAAAAGTAAAAAAGGCGATTGTGCCTCACTCCTTTTTGTGGATTCCCATAAAGTCCATCCGTTTTTCTTTTATAGTTAGACCATAAAGTCCATGAATGTGACCATCAACGGTTCATTAATAAAACTGAACCGGCAAATGAATCTATTAGAATTGCTCCTGTTCCGCGAGGTGACACCCAAAGGTGTTGCTATTGCCATCAATGATGAGGTCATTCCAAGAGCAGAATGGGAAAAAACAATAACAAAGGAAAACGATCGAATCCTAATCATAACAGCCACTGCTGGCGGCTGATTCATTCACTCGAAATTTAAAATTCGCAATGAGAAAAGAAAAAATTCCAACAAAGGATGTCATAACTAGGGCTCCTTTTCCTGCCTCAAAAAAAATATATGTCCAAGGAGAAATGTTCGAAGATGTACGGGTTGCCATGAGGGAAATCACCTTGAGCAACACCAAAGAAAATTTCACAGGTGAAGTGCAGGAGAACCCTCCCGTAACGGTCTATGACACCTCTGGCCCTTATACAGATCCTTCTATTGATATTGATGTACACAAAGGATTGGATAAGCTTCGGGCAAAATGGATAAAGGATCGGAATGATGTTCAAGAATTGGACGGTTTGTCTTCCATGTATGGACAAGCACGCTTACACGATGATGATTTGGATTGGATGCGTTTCAAATACCTAAAAAAACCACTCAAGGCCAAAGAGGGTATGAATGTTACCCAAATGCATTATGCCAAGAAAGGCATTATTACACCTGAAATGGAATACATTGCCATTCGGGAGAATCAAAGGATTAAAGAAATCAAGGATATGGGAGTGCAGCATCCCGGCGAATCCTTTGGAGCCAATACACCTAAAGAATACATTACTCCCGAATTTGTACGGAAGGAAGTCGCCGAAGGAAGAGCCATCATCCCGAGCAATATCAACCATCCGGAATCCGAACCGATGATTATCGGAAGAAACTTCTTGGTAAAAATCAATGCCAATATTGGAAATTCTGCGGTGACATCAAGCATAGAAGAAGAAGTAGAAAAAGCTGTTTGGGCTTGCCGCTGGGGCGCCGATACCATTATGGATTTATCTACCGGAAAAAACATCCATGAAACCAGGGAATGGATTATCCGGAATTCGCCCGTACCCGTTGGAACGGTACCTATTTACCAAGCTTTAGAAAAAGTAGGTGGCAAAGCCGAAGATTTATCTTGGGAAGTCTTTAAAGACACACTCATCGAACAAGCCGAACAAGGGGTGGATTATTTCACCATCCATGCCGGCGTATTGTTACGATACATTCCATTAACGGCAAAAAGGGTGACCGGCATTGTTTCTAGAGGAGGTTCCATTATGGCGAAATGGTGTTTGGCACATCATAAAGAAAGTTTCCTTTATACTCATTTTGAAGAAATATGCGAAATCATGAAAGCTTATGATGTTGCCTTCTCTTTGGGTGATGGTCTTAGACCCGGCAGCCTTGCCGATGCCAATGACGAAGCTCAATTTGCTGAGTTGGAAACTCTAGGCGAGTTGACAAAAATTGCTTGGAAGCATGATGTGCAGGTGATGATTGAAGGCCCGGGGCACGTTCCTATGCATATGATTAAAGAAAACATGGATAAGCAATTGAAAGAATGCCACGAAGCTCCTTTTTATACTTTAGGACCGTTGACCACAGATATTGCTCCAGGCTACGATCATATAACGTCGGGTATAGGTGCAGCCATGATTGGTTGGTTCGGAACAGCTATGCTGTGTTATGTAACGCCTAAAGAACACTTAGGGTTGCCGAATAAAAAGGATGTGAAAGATGGAGTGATTACCTATAAAATTGCTGCTCATGCAGCGGATTTGGCAAAGGGTCATCCAGGTTCTTATTACCGGGATAACGCATTGTCCAAGGCTCGTTTTGAATTCAGGTGGGAAGATCAATTCAATTTGTCTTTGGATCCGGATACGGCAAGAGAATTCCACGATGAAACACTTCCGGCAGACGGTGCGAAAGTCGCTCATTTCTGTTCGATGTGCGGTCCCAAATTCTGTTCCATGAAAATTACCCAAGAGGTTCGGGATTATGCCAAAGAAAATGGTATGATGGATATGGATAAAGAAGCCATTGCTAAAGGCATGGAAGAAAAGTCAAAAGAGTTTGCAGACAAAGGGAATGAAATTTATTTATAATTTTTTATTGTCATGCAACTTATTCTATACACCCCGCCCTATTTTCATAAAGATGAAATTAATGTTTTAGAAAAAGCGATGGAGCTTGGGGTGTATAGAATCCATATTCGGAAAAAGAAAAAGGATGATGATCTTATTTCTTTCTTACATAAAATCCCGAAACAATGGTTTGATAAAATGTCCATTCATTATCATCACACTTTATTGGAAGCGTTCCCGTTTTCGGGTTTTCATTTCAGTAAAGAACAACAAGAAGTATATTTATCGGATAATAAAAAATGGCATTTTAAAAATGAATTACGAAGCACTTCATTTCATGAACAAGCATTGCTTTTAAAACACAAAGATTCTTTTGATTATGTTTTTGGGAGTCCGATTTTTTCTAGTATATCAAAAAAAGATCATCACCCTTTTTCCGAATGGGATTTTTCAATACAAGAAAATAAAAATCATCAAACTCCCATTTTTGCACTTGGAGGAATCGATGTAGATAAAATTCCGATTTGCAAAGAAAAAGGTTTTGATGGCATTGCCATTTTAGGAACGATTTGGCAACAAAAAACAACACAAGAATCCATTAATGAATTAAAAAGAATTAAAAAGATTTGCGACCAATTGTCATAAGCATAGCCGGATTGGATCCAAGCGGAGGAGCTGGAATTTTAGCCGACATCAAAACATTCGAGCAAATTGGTGTTTTGGGTTTTGGCGTATGTTCTGCTCTTACCTACCAAAGAGAAGATCGTTTCGAAGATGTGGAATGGCTCTCCTTTAAAAAAATAAAAAAACAATTGGATCTTCTCGTGGAAGTACACTCCGTTGATTTTTGTAAAATTGGTATGATTAAAAATAAAAAAACACTAGACAAGCTCCTCAGTTATCTTCAGGAGAAAAATATAAAAGTGATTTTAGATCCCATCCTCGCAGCCAGTGCCGGTTTTGTCTTCCATGAAAAAGCACATGCCATATCTGATTTATTAGATAAAATATATCTCATCACACCCAACTATGATGAATTTAAAAACATCGCTCAGAAAAAAAAGATAAAAAAAGCGGCCATAAAACTTTCCGAATCTTGTCATATCTTAATTAAAGGAGGACATCGGAAAAAGAAAAAGGGAATTGATATTTTATTTACACCCAATCAAGTTGCTACTCTTTATCCCAGAAAAGGAAAATATTATTCTAAGCATGGTTCGGGGTGTATCCTTTCATCTGCTATTACGTCTTATTTGGCTTTAGGACAAGATATTTATTCGGCTTGTTTAAATGGTAAGGAATATTGCTCCAATACTTTGCAAAGTAATTCTTCTTTACTGGCATATCATAATCTAAATATATTGAATGCAGAAAATGAAAAGCCCGAAAAAAAATCAACGCCCCCATTTCCTTTACAATATATTTCCCAGGGAAACACACCTAAGGAACATTTGAAAAATATAAAATCCGTATTAAAAGCTGGGGGAAAATGGATTCAATTAAGAATTAAAAACACCCCTATTCCACTTGTAGAGGAAGTTGCAAAAAAAGCAAAAAAATATTGTGATGCATACGATGCCGTATTTATCCTAAATGATCATCCGGCAATCGCTAAAAAAATAAACGCAACGGGTGTCCATTTAGGAAAAAAAGATATGTCTCCTTTAGAGGCACGAAAAATTTTAGGTGAAGATAAAATCATAGGAGGAACCGCCAACACTTTCGATGATATTCAACATCTATCCCAACAAAACGTCAATTATATAGGATTAGGGCCTTACACTTTTACGACCACCAAGAAAAATCTAGAGCCAACTCTAGGAAAAGAAGGTTACTTGGATATCATTCAAAAAATAAATCAAAAAAATATAAATATTCCTATTTATGCGATTGGTGGCATACAAGAAAAAGATATTCCTGTATTGAAAAAAACAGGCGTTTCTGGTATCGCTATTTCGGGTTGCCTTACCCATTCGGATGACAAAAAATCAATCATTGATAAAACCCTAAAACAATTTAATTTTTAATGTTGTTTTAAACATTACATTATTATGGAAAAATTAATTATTGCTGATAAAACATTTTCATCCCGATTATTTACGGGTACCGGAAAATTTAGTTCGAATGTTTTAATGGAAAAAGCATTGCTGGCATCCGGATCGGAATTAGTGACCGTTGCCTTGAAACGAGTGGAAATGGAAAATCAAGCTGACGATATTTTGCAACATTTAGAAAATGAGCAATTTAATTTATTACCGAATACTTCTGGTGTAAGAACCGCCAAAGAAGCTATTTTTGCGGCTCAGTTGGCACGGGAGGCTTTAGAAACCCATTGGTTGAAATTAGAAATCCATCCCGACCCTAAATATTTATTACCAGATCCCATCGAAACATTAAAAGCTGCTGAGGAATTAGTAAAATTAGGATTTATTGTTTTACCTTACTGTCATGCCGATCCCGTTTTATGCAAAAGGCTGGAAGAAGTGGGTACGGCAGCCGTTATGCCTTTGGGTGCTCCCATCGGAAGTAATAAAGGTTTAAAAAGTATTGATTTTTTGGAAATCATTATTGAACAATCCAATGTACCGGTTGTCGTAGATGCAGGAATTGGTGCACCGTCGGATGCCGCGAAAGCGATGGAGATAGGTGCAGATGCTGTTTTGGTAAATACGGCTATTGCTGTTTCGGAACATCCGGTAGAAATGGCGAGAGCATTTAAATTGGGTGTAGAAGCCGGACGGATGGCATACGAAGCCAAATTAGGAGCAAAAAACAATAAGGCCATTGCCAGCAGTCCGTTGACCGCCTTTTTAGAAGATTAATTTTTTATAATAACACCTATAAAAAAGAAAACCATTGGAATCCATAAAAGAATTTTTACATATTGATTTAAAATGGCAAAAAGATGATTTCAAAAAAAGAACTTGGAATCTGACTTTTGATAATGAGAAAATAATGACCATTAATCAGGGGAGTTGGTTTTTTCGGAATTTTTTCAATGTTGAAAGTGATGCCGGGTTTTGGATTATCAGAAGGATTGGCAAAGGACCTTATTTATATGAAATAAGAAACCGTTCTTTGGTCGGAGGGAAATTATTTGAAATTGGTTTTAAAAATAGATTCACCCTGGGCATGTTCAACCCAACGGCAGCAGATAATTTCAATTGGAAGGCGCTAGAAGGCGGAGGTGGTTATGGTTGGTATCAGGATGGTTTGGAAGTGGTGCGTTTTGAAAAAATCGGACGAAGTTTTACCCAATTCAATTATAATGCTAGCGTGGTAAATGGAAGAGTAAATGAAAAGTGGTTGACGGCTATGCTTGTTGCGGGTTATATCGCTTTATCATAAATATAAATCATGGATAAGGAAAAATTAGAAATATATGGTCCGGGTTTATTGGTCGGTTTTTTATTTGCCGGATTAATTGTCATTAATTTATTTTCTAAAAAGGAAGAGAAGGAAACTGTCATAGATAAAAAAGAAAATAATTTTATTTTCGAAAACATTTGCAGAAATAAACACTACCATTTAAACCAACCCAATTCTACTATCACACTGCCTGAAGAACTGAATGAAATTTCGGGACTTTCTCTACATGAAGATAATTCTTTATTTGCTGTTCAAGATGAAGAAGGAATCATTTATCAAATTATAAACGAAGATGATATCCGTCCATTTAAATTTCATAAGGATGGTGATTATGAAGGAATCGAAAAAGTAGGCTCTGACATTTATGTCGTTAAAAATACCGGCACCATTTTTACGATTAAAAATTTCCTACAAAAACATCAGGAAAAAGAAAAATTAAATTCCTTCCTAGATGGGTCATATGATATAGAAGGTTTGGCTTATGATAAAAAAACAAATGCTCTTTTATTAGTGTGCAAATCATGTCAATCTTCTGAAGAAAATAGGTTTATTTTCAAATATGATATCAAGGAAAACCAATTATTGGAAGACCCTTATTTAGAAATTTCACTTTCAAAAATTAAGGAATATATTATTTCCTGTTCGCAGAGTGACGAAGAAAAAAATAAAAGATTAAACGATTTTTTATTTGCTCCTTCTGCCATTGCCATCCACCCTAGAACCGACAATATTTTCATTTCTTCTTCGCAGGGAAAAAATATTTTAGAAATCAATCATCAAGGAACGATTATCAGTTTTAATTTACTTGATAAAAAAATACATTTGCAACCGGAAGGATTGGCTTTTGCAGAAAATGGAACATTGTATATTTCCAATGAAGCAAAAAATAAACAAGCTGTTATCCATTCATTTAATTGGGAAGAATAAAAATGTTCAGGGAAATTTTTGATACATATCATTGGGACGAAATCAGTCAAGACATTTATTCCAAAAATGGAAAGAATGTTGAACGGGCGTTGACCAAAGAAAAAATAAATCTGGAAGATTTTAAAGCCTTGATTTCTCCGGCTGCCCTACCCTTTTTGGAACAGATGGCACAACGGAGCCATGCCACCACTTTAAAACGTTTTGGTAAGACCATACAAATGTATGCTCCGATGTATTTATCGAACGAGTGCCAGAACATATGTACTTACTGTGGCTTCAGTTATGATAATAAAATAAAAAGAAGAACATTAAGCGGTGCCGAAATTCTGAAAGAAGTTTTTGCCATAAAAAGTCTAGGTTATGATCATATTTTATTGGTCACCGGAGAAGCCAATAAAACCGTGGGCATGGATTATTTCGAAATGGCATTAAAAATAATTACGCCTCATTTTTCGCAAGTTTCTATGGAGGTGCAGCCTTTAGCCCAAAAAGAATACGAACAATTATTGGCTTGGGGGGTAAATACTATTTTGGTGTATCAAGAAACCTATCATAAAGAAGAATATAAAAAACATCACCCGAAAGGAAAAAAATCCAATTTTTATTATCGTTTGGGTACACCCGATAGAATCGGAAAATCGAGCATGCATAAAATGGGTTTAGGAGCTTTATTCGGATTGGAAGATTGGCGGGTCGATAGTTTTTTTACGGCCCTGCATTTAAGGTATTTGGAAAAAACATATTGGCAGACCCAATATTCCATTTCTTTTCCTAGATTGAGACCCTTCTCCGGTGGGCTGGATCCCAAAGTAGAAATGACCGATAGAGATTTGGTTCAATTAATTTGTGCCTATCGGATTTTGGATGAAGAAGTGGAACTTTCCATTTCTACCCGGGAGTCGGAAAAATTCAGAAATCATATAATTAAATTGGGAATTACTTCCATGAGTGCCGGTTCCAAAACCAACCCGGGAGGATATACTGTTGAGCCACAGTCCCTAGAACAATTTGAAATTTCTGATGAAAGGAGTCCGGAAGAAATAGAAAAAATGATCCAAACTTCCGGCTATGAAGCCGTTTGGAAAAATTGGGACAAAAGTCTGTTTTAATTTTTTCTTTT
The DNA here is from genome assembly GCA_020629255.1 of Saprospiraceae bacterium. GTDB lineage: Bacteria > Bacteroidota > Bacteroidia > Chitinophagales > Saprospiraceae > JAHDCE01. The sequence continues at coordinate 8,877 of JAHDDR010000163.1, forward strand.
TTGCTCCATGTAAATCATGAATTTCTCAAATTCAGGACATCTTTTCCTTAATTCTACATCTTCAGAATGACCTACGGTAACATAATCCAATGAAGGGTATTTTTCTTTATGTTTTCCCACACAATCGTTCAAGCCCATTAATTTTGAATTATATTCTGTTTGGAGGGCTAATTTTTCATCGCCTTCCGAGGTTTCCATTTTTTGAATCAACTCATTAATTCCATCAAAGCAAGGACACATATCTTTCGACATTTCTGCCCACATTTCTTCTTTGTTTTTAAAGTTCCCAATATCCTTAGAATCGGTTCCCCCTTGTTTTGACTTACAAGAATTAAACGAAATCAATAGTATTAATAAAGAAAAAAAGAATGTAGATTTCATGTGTTAGGTTTATAGATGTTCAATATTATTTACCATTTTTCATTTTGGCATATTTTGGACAATTTTCGATCATCGCTTTTTCCGCTTGGGGGCTATCCGCACTGAAATTGACATCCGGATATTTTGGGCGGAGCTGATTGGTGCATTCCCTTATCTGTGTGGGGATTTGCTTTACTTTTTCGACTAGGATTTTCTGTTCTTCGGGCGGAGCGGTTTTCATATTCTCAAGAGCGGTGAAAAGTTCATCCATACAATCGCAGAGTTCTTTCGCCATATTATTATACACTACTTCTTCGTCCCCCTCATTCTTCGTTTCGGTATGTTCTTCTGCCTTTGGTGGTTTTGTTTCTTTATTTTCTTGTGAAGACTCACCCGCAGATTTACAACTAACAATCAAAGAAGCCATGAAAAAAAATATGATAATATTTTTAAGATCCATTCTCATTTTTGTGACCATTTCTGTTTAAATAAATTCCTCGACAAAGGGAACCATACAACGAATTTACGAAAGTAATTCTTTTCATCCATCTATATTCCGTGCACATCATACATTCTGTTTTTTTTAATGCTATAATATTGATTGTCACGAAGGCATTTAGTTTTTCTCGATTTACGGAAAAGTTGGCAAGGAATATGAACTAAATTAACACAACAAAGAGCCTATAATAATTCCCTGTCACAAATAATGAATTCTTATAATTTAAATGGGTATGAATCCCTATACATTGGGTACATGATAAGAACAAGTTATCATCCGATTCATAACCAACAAATTTATTTTCATGAAAAAATCGAAGTCAATAACATTTTTAACTGCCCTCTTTTTTATCCTAGTGGGTTCTTCCTTTTCTTTCGGAGAAAAGAAAACAGAATATCTGGCAGAATTCACCGGAAGTGCGATGGGAGATGAAATCATCATTGATTGGTACACTTTACCAAACGTCGATATTCAATCATTTGTGATAGAAAGAGCCATTGGCGAGCATAAATCGTATCAAGAAATAGGGCGTATCAAAACCCAAAACCACAACGAAGATATTTTATATCTGTATGTAGATGAATCTCCCTCCCTC
>JAHDDR010000164.1 GCA_020629255.1 Saprospiraceae bacterium
AAATACCAACCATACCAGCCAACAATACACTAGATTGGTCTATAGCTTTACCTTACGGAGTGGATAATATTACCATTTCTACAGGAGTAGGCTCTCTTTTGGAAGGCTTAGCATTCTATACACAATCTTGTCCAGATACAGACATGGATGGTATGCCAGATTTCCAAGATACCAATTCAGATAATGATGGTTGTCCAGATGCTATAGAAGGAGGCGCTGGCTTAGATGAAACAGATCTTGTTACCGTTTCTAGCGATTCGGCTTTAGATCTTCCTGTAGATGCTAACGGTGTTCCTGTTTCAGCAGCAGGAGGTCAGTCTATTGGAGATTCTCAAGATGCTTCTATTGTTGCTCCAGATTGTATAGATCCTTTGCCTGTTGAACTACTGGAGTTTACGGGTGAAACAACAGAAAGAGGTTCTCAACTCTATTGGATCACTGCTACGGAAATAAATAACGATTATTTCTCAGTAGAACGCTCTCGAAATGGAATTGATTTCGAGAAAATCGGAAGAGTGAAAGGAGCAGGAAACAGTACAGAGAAAATCAATTATGATTTCTTGGATGGGAACCCTTACATCGGTAAGAACTATTATCGTCTACAACAATTTGACTTTGACGGTTCTTCCGAATTTTCGAACATCATTGTATTGGAATATACGAAAGGGGGTTCTTTCACACTCTACCCTAATCCAAGCAAGGGGCAAATCACATTAGCATTAGATTTGCCTTTAGGTAAAGATGGAGTTCAAATCAAAGTATTCGATGTGTTAGGCAAGCTCTTGTTGGAGAAAAATATAAATCTCCTAGAGGGTAGCCATATCATAGACTTGGATGTGAAACAGTTCCCACCAGGAACCTATGAAGTGGTTTTGACAGATGGCGAAACCATTTCGGTAGAGACGTTTGTGAAAGTAAATTAGTAGATATTTAGGTTGGATATATGATTATATTCGTTACAGCTCACCCAAATGGGTGGGCTGTTTTTTTGCATGTTATTTAGTTAGATTAGATGGAGTGGGATCAATTACAATAAAATCCCTTCAGGTATTTGATAGATTCCCATAGAATCTTTAGCTTCATATTATGAAACAAAAGAAATCCAAGACGTTGGTTCAGGCGAAGCATATTGATTTGGGCATCGAAAAATATGGCGGAACGGAAAACCCAAAAATCCAAAGACATTTGGAAGAAATCAATTGGAAATATACAGTCTATCAATTTGAGGATGGACGGGTGCTATTGGTTTATCCCGACAGGAGTTTTGGAATTCTTTATGCCAATGAAAATGTGCTGTATCAGGAAATGGATAAGGAACGAAGCAACAATACATCTTTGGATAATTTAGGATAAACATGATTCATTACCAAGTCTTCGCTTGATACGGATATCGTTTTTCATATTCCTTTTGTATGATTTTTGTCAGCTTGCTCCTAAGTTCTGGAATCCCTTCTTTATTCAAGGCAGAAATGAAAATATTAGGTTGTTTCAGATTGTTCTCTAAATTTTCTTTGAGCTCTTTTTCAATCTCCTGCTTGGTTTCATCCTCGAGTAAGTCATCATAATTTTTATGCCGATAAGCATCAATTTTATTGAAGATGTAAAGCGTGGGTTTTTCTAAAGCATCCAAACTTTGTAAGGTTCTATTTACGGCTTTAATATGATCCTCATATTGCGGATGGGCGATATCTACAACATGGAGGATAACATCACTTTCACGAACCTCATCCAAAGTAGATTTAAAACTTTCGACCAAATGGTGAGGTAATTTCCGGATGAATCCTACCGTATCCGAAAGAAGGAACGGCATGGTTCCGAATACCACTTTTCTAACCGTGGTGTCTAGCGTAGCAAATAATTTATTTTCTGCAAACACATCCGATTTGCTTAAGGTATTCATTAAAGTGGATTTACCCACATTGGTATAACCCACCAAAGAAACTCGAATGAGCTGTCCTCGTTGCTTTCTTCTGGTGGCATTTTGGAGGTCTATCTTGGCTAACTTTTTTTTGAGAACCGAAATCTTATCCCGAATGATACGCCTATCTGTCTCGATTTCCGTTTCACCCGGTCCTCTCATACCGATACCTCCTCGCTGACGTTCCAAGTGCGTCCAAAGTCCACGAAGACGAGGAAGCATATATTGCATCTGAGCCAATTCTACTTGGGCTTTGGCCTGTGCCGTTTGTGCTCTCCCCGCGAAGATGTCCAAAATCAAATTACTTCGATCCAGAATCTTCACCTTGAATTCTTCCTCCAATAAACTAACTTGTTTACCGGATAAATCATCATCAAAAATAGCCAGAGTAATATCCTCATGGTTTTCGATGTATTCTTTGATTTCAAGCATCTTCCCCTTTCGTACATAATATCGACTTTCGGGATGGGGCAATTTTTGGGTAAATCGTTTTACTGTCTTTGCCCCGGCAGTCATAGCTAGGAATTCTAGTTCATCCAGATATTCGAAGGCCTTTTCTGGGGCCTGATTCCCAATGATAACACTTACCAAAACGGCTTTTTCAACCTCCTTGACAATACCTTTACGTTTCTTTTCGCCTAAATTCCAATCGTTGGACATAAATAAAAATGGATTTGTTATTGCAAAAATACAAACAACATTCATTAAAAAATGATTCATTTTATCCTACTTATTTTAATAAACACCAACTCTTTCCATTTTTATCGGAAATTCTATTGTGATTTATCCAAACTTGGATTAATATTACTTTTCGAAATGACCAATCCATTACCATGAAACCTGTAAAGTATATCAAAAATTACATCGGGGGAGCCTTATTACCTCCGGATTCCGGAGAATATATCGATAATATAAGCCCTCCAACCGGAGAAGTATACTCTCATATACCATCTTCCGAAGCATCGGATGTGCAAAAAGCCGTAGAGGCTGCTGAGAGAGCCTTCCCAGAATGGTCGACTTGTGGTGTGGAAAAACGATATCGCATATTGACTCGATTAGCAGATATCATCGAGCAGAACCTAGAAGATTTTGCCCATGCGGAAAGTTTGGATTCGGGGAAACCCATCACCATGTCAAAAACGGTTGACATTCCTCGGGCTCATGCCAATATCCGATTTTTTGCTACAGCCATTCTTCATTTTGCTTCGGAGTCCCACCACATGGAAAAAAGTGCTGTGAACTTTACTTTGCGGCAACCCATTGGTGTGGTAGGATGTATTTCCCCTTGGAATTTACCCTTGTATCTTTTTACGTGGAAAATTGCTCCGGCACTGGCATCGGGCAATTGCGTCATTGCGAAGCCTTCGGAAGTAACCCCCATGACAGCCTTTCTGTTTTCGCAAGCATGTATCGAAGCCGGGCTGCCACCAGGCGTATTGAATGTGGTTCATGGTATGGGGCCACAAGCGGGAAAAGCCATTGTTGAGCATCCGAAAATAAAAGCGATTTCTTTTACAGGGGGAACGAGCACAGGGAGAGAAATAGCCCGAGTGGCCGCTCCGATGTTCAAAAAAATATCCTTGGAATTAGGAGGGAAAAATCCCAATATCATTTTCGCCGATTGTGATTTTGATAAAATGATTTTTGATACGTTGCGTTCTTCCTTTTCCAATAATGGACAAATTTGTTTGTGTGGCTCTAGGATTTTTGTGGAACGGCCCATTTACGAAAAATTCAAGGATGAATTTGTAAAGAGAACCCAATTTTTGAAAGTCGGAGATCCTTTTTCTCCGGTAACGGACTTGGGAGCCTTGGTAAGCCAAGGTCATATGGAGAAGGTGCAGAGTTATATCGAATTGGCAAAAGTTGAGGGAGGCGAAGTGCTTTGTGGGGGCAAAACGGTAGAAATGGAAGGGAGTCGTTTAGAAGGCGGATATTTTCTTCGACCTACAATTATAGAAGGGTTGGATGCGAATTGTAGAACGAACCAAGAAGAAATTTTTGGTCCGGTTGTGACCATCATGCCCTTCGATACGGAAGAAGAAGTACTTGGTTATGCAAACTCGGTAGAGTATGGTTTATCTGCCACCATTTGGACACAGGATATTGTAAAGGCAAACCGAATGGCAGAGCAAATCCAAGCGGGCGTGGTTTGGGTAAATTGTTGGCTCTTGCGTGATTTGAGGACGCCTTTCGGCGGAGTAAAAAATTCGGGTGTTGGAAGGGAAGGAGGATTGGAGGCTCTTAGATTTTTCACCGAACCGAAGAATGTCTGCTTGAAATATTAAATCAAATAAAATTATGAAAGTAATCATACCTGTTGCTGGTGTAGGGACTCGATTAAGGCCCCACACATATACCCAACCCAAACCGTTGATTCCGGTAGCAGGCAAACCCATTATTTCATTTATCATTGATCAATTGATGGATGCGGGTGTCAATGATTTTGTATTTGTGATTGGTCATTTGGGAGAAAAAATTAGATTGTATTTAGAGAAGCGTTATCCGAATCTGAATAAAGAGTTTGTGCAACAGGATAATCGCTTAGGTTTAGGACATGCCATCTGGACAGCAAGGAAAACGCTTGTAGGAATCAATGAACTTTTCATCATTCTAGGCGATACCATTTATGATACGGATTTAGGAAAATTCATCAATGTAGAAAATTCTTGTGTCGGAGTTAAAAAAGTAAATGTGCCCGGCGATTTCGGCGTAGCAGAAATGGATGATGAGGGGCGGGTGATTCGTATGGTGGAAAAACCTAAGATCCCCAAATCAAACCTAGCTCTTGTAGGGTTATATAAAATAAAAGAAGTTCATTTATTATTGGAAGCCCTTGAGCATATCATTTCGAATGATATCCGAACCAACGATGAATACCAACTAACAGATGCTTTGATGATGATGGTTGAGAAAGGCGTCGATTTTTCAGCCTTAACGATTAATAATTGGTACGACTGTGGTAAAAAGGAAGTCTTGCTCGAAACTAATTCCATGCTCTTGAAAAAAGAAGGTTTCGTTTCCTCCGATTTACCCAGCTACTATAACACAATTATGATTCACCCTGTAGCAATTGGTAAGGGATGTGAAATTTCAAGTTCCATCATTGGTCCTAATGTCACCATTGGAGATAACACAGTCATCAACCATTCGGTAGTGTCGGATTCCATTATTGGTAACTATGCCAAAATCGAAGAAATCGTTTTGAAGGAATCGGTTGTAGGGAACGATGCCTCCATAAAAGGTATGCGGCAAAGCTTGAATATCGGTGATAATACCGAAATAGATTTTAGTAAATAACAGGGGTTAGTCATTCCCGAAATGTACCCATCCTTGAGCTTTCAACGGATGGATATTTCCTCCTTTTGTATGAAGTTTTATACCCTCTTCTTTTCCTACTATTTCACCACAAATATAAATGTCTGGCATATATTTTACCTTTTCCAAATCTTCAGGAGCAACAGAAAAGAGCAATTCGTAATCCTCGCCGCCACTCAAAGCACAAGTGATGGGGTCAAGCTTGAAAGCAATGGCCTGCTCTTCAACATCCGGCCGAATGGGTACGCCACCTTCATTCAGGATGGCACCGACACCGGATGCATGGCAAATGTGGAAAAGCTCGGAAGCCAGACCATCAGAAATATCGATCATGGATGTTGGAACCAAGCCGGCTTTGGGAAAAAACTCTGTAATCATATCCTTTCGGGCTTCGGGTTTGAGTTGGCGACCGATAATATATTCGTTGCTACCCAAGTCAGGCTGGACACCTGGATTGGACAAATAGATTTGTTTTTCCCGTTCCAAAATTTGAAGCCCGAGGTAGGCGGCACCCAAATCACCAGTCAAGCAAAGAATATCTCCCTCCTTTGCTCCGTTTCGATAAGCCAATGTATCTTTTTGTCCTTCGCCAATAGCCGTAATACTAATGAAAAGACCCTTTAAGGAAGAAGTTGTATCACCCCCTACTAAATCCACATGATAAAAATCACAAGCAGCTTTTACCCCTTCGTAAAATTCTTCTAATGCCTCGACAGAAAAGCGATTGGAAAAGGCAAGAGAAATAGTAATTTGCTTGGGAATCGCATTCATGGAATAGATGTCAGAAAGATTCACGACCACAGACTTGTAGCCTAAATGTTTCAAAGGCATATACATCAAATCGAAGTGAATGCCTTCCGAAAGTATATCCGTAGAAACCACTACCATTTTATCTCCATAATCCAGCACGGCTGCATCATCACCAATTCCTTTGAGGGAAGATTTATTTTTAAGTTTGATGTTGTGGGTAAGGTGTTCAATCAAACCAAACTCTCCTAATTCATTTACATCTGTTCTCTTAGACATGTTTTTTCTTTTGTATGATGAAAACTGATCTTTTCGTGTGTATCAATAGATGGCTCTTTTACCTACGTAAGGATTATTGACGATTTCATAACCAATGGTCGTTTCATCCATGTGACCCGAATACACAACCACATCTTTACCCAATGGAAATATTTTTTCTTTGATGCTTTTAATTAAAGTATCGTGATCGCCACCGGGCAAATCTGTTCTTCCAATACTCATTCTGAATAACGTGTCGCCTGCAATCAGAAAATTATCTTTTTCACAAAAAAAACAAAGACTAGCGGGGGAGTGACCCGGCGTCAGAATCGCTCTTAACTCTGTATTGCCAAAAGAGATGATGTCTCCTTCCTCAATGTATTTTCCAGGCAGTGGTGAAGGCTCCATTTTTACACCATACATCGCAGCGGCTTGTTCGGCATATTGAAGTACCACCACTTCTCCTTCGTGGCATTCCAACTCCAAATCATATTTTTCGGAAACAAATTTATTTCCAAAAACATGATCCAAATGACAATGGGTATTAATGAGCCGTTTAGGTATCAATTCGTTCCTTTCTATGAACCTCACCAAATCGTTCCTTTCGGCATTGTTGTAACAGCCGGGATCGATAATAATGCACTCTTGGGTATCATCATAGATGATGTATGTGTTTTCCTGAAAAGGGCTGAATGTGAATTTTTGGACTTTTGCCATAAGAAATCGTGTTTTTTCAAGCGAAAAAATCAATTTTCACGTTATATTGAAGGTAATCCTCCGATGGTTTTGCTATTTCAATCAATATTTGAATTTATTTTTTCATAAAATAAAGGACAAAACAACTTTTATTGATGCCGCAAAGTTAGGTATTATATAGGAAGAACCAACTGAAGGATGCTACTTATGCAGCAATTAAGTTGTATGAAGGATTATTAGATTAAAAAGAATCAGAATGGCAGTTAGGCTTACCACAAATCAAATCATCCATTCTATAGGGATAAATGGCATCATTCTCTGCTTGATGCTGCTGGGTCATTATGCACATTCGCAAGCTACAAATACCGAATTTGGTAAGAACCGTGTCCAGTACCACAAATTTACTTGGTTTGAATATGAAACCGACAATTTCCGAGTGTACTGGTATGGCGACGGGCGGAATATCGGAATTGCCACCGCACAATTGGCAGAATGGGATTATAACGATGTGCAAGAAATTCTAGAACACCGGATGAGCCGTAAAATCGAAATTTTGGTGTTTACAGATTTGACCGATATGAAGCAAAGTAATATCGGTAATGAAGAAACATTCGTGAATACCGGAGGGCAAACTAAAATTGCTGAAAACAAAGTCTTTGTCCATTTCAATGGAGATCATAGGGATTTGAGAAGGCAAATCCGTGAAGGGATTGCTCAGGTATATATGAAAAATATGATGTTCGGAACCAATATCCAAGAAGTGGTTCAGAATGCGGTATTGCTGAATTTGCCGGATTGGTTCTCCCAGGGAATCGTGGCTTATGTTGGTGAAAAATGGAACACGGATTTAGACAATGAACTTAGGGATGTTTTTTCTTCAAAAAAAGAGGTGAGCTTTGAAACTCTGGCGAAGGATAATCCTAGACTGGCAGGGCATTCGTTATGGTATTATATTGATAACAATTATGGTCGGGCAACCGCCTCCAACCTTATATATCTTACGAGGATCAATAGAAGTGTAGAAAGTGGGTTCTTATATGTTTTAGGGACACCATATAATAGGGCTTTAATAGCTTGGAAAGAGTATTTTGAGGAAAGGTACAATGCAGATAAACAAGCTCCTTCGCTTCCTTCAGATTCTTTAGCGTTATCAGTAAAGAATAGAAGGAAACTTCCGGTATCCCAAGCCAAACTCAATCCAAATGGTATATCGATGGCTTATGCCTTTAATGAGAAAGGACGGATTAGGGTCTTTGTCCAGGATTTAGCGACGGGGAACAGACAGGTCGTTTTCAAAACAGGGTTTCGGAATCATATTCAATCGACAGATTATAATTATCCATTAATTGCTTGGAGTAAGAATGGTAAAAAACTCGGAATTGTTTATGAAAAACGGGATGTTGTGAAATTCATGGAATGGGATACCGAAACCCAAGCAATCGAACAACAAGACTTTGCTCCGCAATACCAAAGGGTGTATAGTTTGGATTATATCAATTCAAATGAATTATTGATATCGGGGGCTATTAAAGGATTTTCGGATATTTTCATCTATCGCATCAGCCAGCGTTCCACGAAGCAGATTACCCAAGATTTTTATGATGATAGGCATCCTGTTTATGTTGAATTGAATGGTAAGAAAGGCGTGATGTTTTCTTCCAATAGAGGAGACGAACTCCGAACGGGGCTTCATCGGTTAGATACAATTCTTCCCATCAATACCTATGATATTTATTATTATCCTTTAGAAGATAACGGACAAGAAGAATATGTGAGGGTTACCCATACACCCTACTCCAATGAATCCTACCCAATGGCAATTGACGAGACCCATTATTCCTACCTGTCGGATTACAATGGAGTCAAGAACCGTCATAGTGGAATATTGGAAGAGTATCTTTCGCATCAAGAACGGGTTTTTGTATTGAATACAGGAGAAGAACTGGTTTATTCGTATGATTCCATTCCCGAATTTGCAGAAGAAGTCTTAGATACATCTTATGTGCGACCCATTATGAAATGGAAAGGGAAAAATCATTTGTCATCGAATTATAATTGGAATATACAAGAAGCATATACGGCTGGAATGACAGGGAAGGTAGTAGAAAATATCTATTACCAAGATAAAAACCATTTGTATTTGTCTAATGTGAATCCAAAAGATGAGTTGGCTATCAATTATTCCGATTATCGTCAACAATTGATTAAGATAAAAACAGACGAAGAAAAAAAGAAAGAAGAGGAAGAAGAATTATTAGAGGAAAAGAAAGAAAAGAAAAAAGGTAAACCTGCTACTTGGGAATTTGATCCCGGCTTCGGAGACACTGAGGAGGAAGAAAAAGAAACCCAAGAGGGTGTCATTAGTGTTGGTGATAATGAAGAACCTGAACCCGAAGAAAAAGAATACGATTACGTTTTCATTACCGATTATTTGGAATCCATGGATGAAGAGCTGGAAGGAAATGATGAAGAAGTCGTCGATGTTCCTGCTGAAACAAAAGATTCAGAGAGCGAAACGGAAGTCATTGATATTGACAATTATGAATTTGAAAACGATTTTGAACCCACTCAAACCGATGCGGCGGTCATTGTAGAAGATGAAGATGGTAGAATCACGTTGCAAAGCCCAAGCATAACTTATGCAAAGGAAGTGTATAAAAAACCGGAGAAAAAGGTTCATAAATTCCAAAGTTCTAAAATCCTGACCCACCGCCTAAGGTTCAAGGCCAATTCAATAACTACACAAATTGACAACAGTCTTCTGTTTGGTGGTTTGGATGCTTATTATGGTACACCTTATTCTTATCCTCCATTAGGGATATTCCTACGGAGCAGCGTACAGGATCTGTTCGAAAATTATGAACTGGAAGGAGGTGTCCGTATCACTACAACTTTTAATGGTTTAGAATATTATGTAACCTTCAAGGATGAGGCAAAAAGACTGGATAAATCCTATTCTTATTATAGAAAGAGCCAGAGGTATAACTATGTTGAGGATCAACTTCCTCCAGGAGGAATAGTTCCTATACCAATTATTCGATATAAAGCTCGTTCTGTTTCTAATTTGGTTCAAGCAGATTTGAAATATGCTCTGGATATATATGGCAGTATTCGGGGGAGGGTATATGTTCGTGCAGACAGGTTTGAATTGTTATCAACCGATAGAGCATCTTTGGAGGTTCCCGCAGATGCTGCCCAAAGAATTGGTGCAAGGGTAGAATATGTTTTTGACAATACGCTTGATATCGCTGACAATATAAAAAATGGAACACGGCTTAAAGTATATTCTGAAGTGTTGAAAAAAATGGATATTGATATCGAAGATGGATTCAAATTCAATTTTAATGATG
>JAHDDR010000165.1 GCA_020629255.1 Saprospiraceae bacterium
AAGTAGGAACAACGATATCCATCCCCCTCAAAATGTTGAATTCGTTTTAAACAACCTAGTAAATTATTTTTTCTAATCCTAGTAGTTTATTTTATCGACGCAGGACCTTTGGTCCTGCGTTTTGATTTAAGGCATGGATACTAAAAAGGATGACTCTACTATTTCTAGTAGAGCCATCCAAAATGGGCGCTTACACAAAATCGATCCACAACCTTTTCAGGTTGACGATACGATTCCGTTTCATTGGTTGAGAGGGATTGAATACCATATTTTTGATATCATCTTCTTACACAAATTTAACCCTAAACATCATCCTAATTTTGTTCAAAACGGACATTCTTTTGCTCAAAACGGACATTCTTAAGCCTTTGGGCCATATATACCAAATCAGCTGCCCCTAAAAGAAGCAGCTGATCGTCTTGGCAAGAAGCCAATATTCAAACATCTAACCTATTATACTTTATTCTATTACTAATTTTCTTATCATGATTTCATTGTTCATTCTAAACTGGAAGAGGTAAACTCCTTCTTTCAAATCTGTTCCATCTAAAAACAGTTGTTGATTGCCAGCAGGAAGTTCTGTGATTTGATTATACATCAATTTACCTGCTACATCATACCCTTGGATATTTATTTTGGATTTTTCCTCCAGAAAAACATCCAAAGCCACTATTTCCTTTCCACTAGGGTTGGGGAATAATTCGCCCAAAACTATAGACTCCTTTCCTACACGAATTTCGATGATAGGGCTATACTCATATACTCCGTCAAAATCAATTTGTTTTAATCTATAATAATTAATACCTTTTCTTGGATTTTCATCTATTAAAGTATACTCATTTACCTCAGCCGAATTTCCATGACCCTCTACCCAAGCCATTCGTTCAAAATCACGACCATAGAAACTTCTTTCTACCTCAAAACCTTTATTATTGATTTCGATAGCCGTAGCCCAATACAAATGGTTTACATTTCCTTTATTCTTACCCGAGAAGTCTAATAATTCTACGGGGAGTTCCGTGTCAGTTATGCCGCCATTCATATTTGTGATATTTCCTCCACCTGCGGTCAGTGTAGCCGTAGCCGTCATGGCTATTCTGTCAAAAGCACTATCGCCACCATCAAGTGTAAGGTGAGGATAGGCTGCAGGAGGTGTTAGGGTAAGGGTATACGTTCCTGGCAGTAAAGCGGGCAAGGTATAGTTTCCATTAGCATCCGTCGTGGTGGAACCTGAAACACCATTGCCCGAGTAGGAAATCACAGCACCCGGATAGCCCGGTTCACCACCGTCTTTTACACCATCTCTATTCAAGTCAACCCATACCAAGGTTCCAATATCTTGCAAATCCAAGGAGCTAGGAACGGGATCAACCGCAGCGGTAGGTGTTCCTCTTATTGTAGGTGTACATCCTATATTACCCGAGAGTTCATAATTAACCACTGCTGTGGCAACCAACATGGTTGTGGGTTCTTCAATGAGAATACAAGCCGTATTCACATTTACATTGGTAATCGTATTATTGGTGATTTCAGCATTAATGGTGTAGTTTTCATCATCAAGACCTGAGTCATCGGCAATATTGATGCCCGCTTCTTCCAGACCTAACGTATTGTTCGCATTCGGATTGTCTATGGTATTATTATCGATCACGAAATTCCATACCACAGGATTAGGATCATCTGCAAAAGGCCTTATTTCTATGCCATCATTAGAAATTCCTGAAATGTTGTTGTCCGAAATATTCAAAGTCATATCTATCCCGTCTATAGTGGAGTCGCTATCAATAAAAATTCCAGATTCGGTATTTACATTATCTCCGGAAACAGTATTGTTCGTTATTTTCCCAAAATAATCTCCCATAAACCCATCCACATCTAAATAAATACCATCACTGTCTGGGTTGGTGATGGAATTATTATCAATAATAAAATTGACATGTAAGTTAGAAGAAATAGGAGCCCCGGTTCCCAACCGTAATTCAATGCCGTTGCCTGAAGCAGTCCATCCTGAAAATGTATTGTTTCGAATACTAACCGTCGCCACAGAATTTGCCCCTTCCAATTCTACAGCAATAGCATCATCTTGCAATGTGCCTGTATTAGAGTTTCCATCAATAAGAATATCTGCACCCCCTCCTACATTGTTTTGCCCTGCTCGAATGAATATACAATCTACATTGCCAAAATTACCGAAGGTATTGTTCAATAGAGTAGACTGGGTTTCCACTCCTGCCGAGTTCGTCAAATGGTATATACCATGCGTACCATTGGCAGACATGGTGCAATTGGATACCGTCAGTCTACCCGCCAAATTAGCAACATTAACTACTCCAGATGACGTATTCGCTAATGTGGAGGTCAGGATGAAACCATCAATGGCAATATCTCCCGTATGGGATGTTGCGGTAAAAGAAGGTGCGGCTCCTCCATTTACAGTAGCCATGCCTGTATTCGCGGCTTGAATGGTAATACCCGCCGGCCCTGTAGCTAAATTGACACTTTCATTGTACGTACCGTTGGCTACGACAATGATGTCGCCGGCACTAGCGGCATTTACTGCTGCTTGGATGGTGGCTTGATCGCCCGGTACATTAATCGTAGCGGCGAATAATGAGCTGCATGATAAAGCAGCCATAATAAACATTGTAAAATAAATGTTTTTCATAATCATTTGGATTTTTGAATGAATGAATATTGGCATTAGTATTCTGTTCTTTTGATGGGGTCGACATCAAAAGAGCCAGATAAAGTAGTAGAGGTATTTAATCTATAAAGGGAAAGTAGCCATCATGTAAAATGTGGGTAAACCTAAAAGTAGAAGTAGTATAAAGGTATTGGGTAAAAGTAGGAGATGAAGATGTATGGGTTTTCTACATGTATTTCCAAATATAAGAAATTAATTTTGAATAATTCGATGTTATTGCAAAAAAATCCGAACCGCTATCTTTCGATAGAGATCCGGACTGAAAAAAGAAAATTTCCCTTAGTATGTAGGTTGCACTACTCTTTGTCTAAAATTTATTGAATAGTTCGAATAATAAGGGATTCTCTTTTCTACTGGACAATACATATATTCTGAACAATCCACTCACTTTTATCGGAGGATTGGAATAGCAATTTATATAAACCCGGTTGCAGTTGGCTTACATCAAAAGTCATGGTATCATCTATTTTTGAAAAAGTAGAAATTACTTTGCCTAAGGCATCATAAATAATGACATCTCCCTTAGTGGGTGATTGAAGAACCAAGGTATGGATGGCTGGATTCGGAAATAATTCCAAAATTGTTTCTTTTCTTTTCACCTCTTCTAATATCACATAAGAATATTCGAAGGTTCCATCAAAATCAATTTGTTTTAAACGGTAATAATTTTTTCCGTTCATGGGTTTTTCATCATAAAAATCATAGACTTTTACTTCTGACGAATTCCCATGTCCTTCTACTTTTCCTATGGACTGAAAATTACGTCCATCATTAGACCGTTCAATTTCAAAATGACTATTGTTTAATTCTGTAGCGGTAGACCAAAATAAATTAATGGATTTGTCATTTTCGTTTCGGCTATCAAAACCCAACAATTCTACAGGTAATGGATCTAATAAACTATTCAAGGTAAATTCTCCATTTTTAATTTGAATGTGATTATTATTCATCGTAGAATTTGCCCTGACCCTTACTCGAATTTCTTCCGTACAATAAGAGGGATTAAACCACGCTCTGTACAAGTGGACACTTGGCTCTGCATTCATTTCTGAATGATTCACTTCTAATAAGGTTTCCCAACTAGTTGTACTTGTACACATGATTTGAATTTGAAAAAAATCTCCGCTTACCATATTCCCTGCCCGATTTACAATAACATCTATTGGAACTAATTCATCTACATAATTCACTGTATTGTTAGATGTGTTACAATCAGCCCAATCTTTTAAATTGGCCTCTAGGGAACAATCGGCTTCGGCTACCGTCCAGTGATTGGGGTTCACACTGTAGGTTCCAAATTCACATCCTGCACTAAAAGTGCTCTGTTCTTTAAAATCCAAAATGTAATTGCAAGAATTGGTTCCTTGGGTAAATGCAAAAAATTGCATCATTAAAAAAATTGAAAAGAGAGTGAAATTTTTCATAACATTTGGTTTTGGTTTTCTAAAATTGAGTGTATATGTGTGTGCCTAAAATATGGCATAAGGATCCTTGGGGTTTTTATATGCCATTCATACAAAAACCATATTATCTGAAACCGAATGAATCGTATATTCCAACAGTAACTACCCTTTACATATGTACATCTTATTTTATTACTTCATGAAGCAATAAAGAGCAGATACAATATTCGAATATTGTATTCAAAACATTTCAAAGACATTAAATTCATTTCGAAAAATGTATTTAATAAACATCCTTTAAATCCCAAACTTGAATATTATGGAAAGGCCAAAATCATAATGTTTTGACACTAAAGTAGAGAAGTGAAAATTAGAATGATTGAGTTAATGCTTGGTATATTATTTTTTTCATGTTAAAAAATTAAGTTGGCATTAAATTTTCTATTTTCATTCTTAAAATTACAAGAATCAATCTAACAAGTCAACAAAATTCATTATTTTTTGTGACATCGTTTTTCTTCTTTTTTAATATAAGTATGCATTAATCCCTTAGCAAAATTTTCCTATTGAGCTTTGCTATCTTCACTTTCCTTCGATCTAGTTAAAACAAATTATATCCTAACACCTACGAATTCTAGACCAATAGCGGCATTCACTCAAATGCGGAGAATTAGACTTAAAACCAGTCCTATCTTGTGCTTGAAATCAATAAAAAACGTTGTGCCATGAAAAAATTGAGCATCATTTCAGTATTCGCCCTTTTGTTCATCTTGACCTTATTAGTGGTTCATTTCAAAAACCAAGAGGAGATTTGTATGGAGACTCCTTCTCCAAAACATCAAGAAGCAAAGGCAAAGGTTGTTTCGAGTCCTCGATACCATGAAGACATTTCGTATGATGTTGAAATGGGAGAAATCGAAAGAACGTCTATTACATTTATCATGGGAGAAGATAAGCACGATTCCGATAATCAATATTATGCGGAAGCAGAAAAATATTACAGGAATAACCCTAATACTTTTCATGAGGTTTTAGTTACGTCTTGTCGTTCTTTGAAAGAGATCCGAGATTATTTGGAACAGCACCCTACGGATGACGGTCTTCCATATGGCAAGATTAACGTTATAGTACATAGCAACGAATGGAGGGGCGTAGGCATGTCTGTTTTACCAGATGGAGACAGAATGAATATTCGGAATGTAAGAGCAGCTATTAATGACGGTTCTTTACAACCTTTGCCTGATGAGGTTTTGGATTTCGAAACAGAAATAACCATTTATGGTTGTGGTTTGGGAAAAAATGAAAAACTTCTTTCTATCATAGCTGAAGCCTTGGGTGGAAAAGACATGGAATCGCCCTTGGTTCGTTCTTCAAAATTATTCATCCAATATGCTTCGACCACGGATGAATCCAGCCGTTATTTGACGGAATATTGGTATGGCTTTTTCAAAACAGGTTATAGACCGTCGAACACGGAATTAGCCCAACAACTTTCCTCTAGATATATGGATGAGGAAGTGGAATGGATGGAAGCTTTGGACAGAACGGAACCTCGCTTCCCTGGAGATAGTTATCATTATTATTTTAATGTTCCGGTAAATTGGATGGTGACGTATCCGGATAAAAATGAAATGCCGCAGCTTTCAACACCGGAAGAAAAAACCAAATGGCTAAATGAGCAAACTGAATTAATCGCCGCTATTGCGGAAGCTCAAATTCCGATGGATAAATTCAGGTGGATGTTCAAAAAAACAACTTATACTTTTGATGATGGAACCACCGAACCGGCGATTAAAGTGGAAGGAAAATCTTCTATACTATGTATACTGCGTTCAATGACCATAGAAAATTATGATAACCCCAACAGACCTCTTCCCTTCGAACCCGATGTAAACGACGAAAGGTTCTATACGTCAGCCAAGGCAAATACTCATCCGCCGATTTTGAGTTTGAAATAATAGATCCAGATTGATTTTTTAAAATAAGGTTTTTGCACTTGGTGCGTATTGTTCTTTGAGCCACCTGTTTTTGATTAAGCGGGTGGTTTTTTGTTGCTACACACAACCTTTTGGAAACAATTTTCATCTATTCAAAGTACATTGTAAAATAAATAATATGAAACGACAACTACTATTTTCCTTCTTTCTTTTTTGCGTCCAATACTCCATCGGACAAAATTATGAATTCCCAAAAATACAACAATATAAATTTGAATGCCATTATTGGAAAGACACCCTTAATTCCCATCAAGTTTTAAAATTTAAAAATGGAAATATAAAACTCGAATATATTCATATTGATGGAAATCGGAAATTAAGAAAAGAATACCATGAAAATGGTCGACTTAAATTAACGGCAGAAGTCATACAGGAATTTGTGACTGACACTTTTGTCAGCTTTAATCCTGAAACATATGAAGAAGACATCGAAGTCCTTTCAGGAATAGAAGACATTCGCGATGGTCAATATATAGAATATGATTTTTATAGGAGGATTATTACCAAGGGTTCATTTAAATATGGTAAAAAGAACGGAAAATGGGAAAGCACATTACACAATCTATCTTATGGAACAATTTTTATTGAAGCCAATTATAATGATGAAGGATTTCTCTCTGGCAAATATAAAGAATATTATTTCGACGAACCTAGCAAAACCAAATCTATAAAAGCTGAAGGAGAGGTGAACGTAGTATTACAAAAAAGTGTATATCGTTCTAGTATTAAGAACAAACCCCACATCAATTATTTTCAAAAAAGCATGCAAGTTGGAGAATGGAAATATTATAATATTCTAGGAGAGTTAGAGCAAATTATTATTTATCAGGTGATGCCCGTTACTAAAAAATATTAATTCTTTTCAGTTATAACATCAGATAACGGAAAGAAAATTTCCACGCGGGTACCCGAAGGATTTTTTTCTAAATCATATAAATCTATGGTTGTTATTTTTATTTTATTTTCTTTATTCGCATTTGCCAACTTAATTCTTTCTTTGATGGCTGATGTTGAAAAAGACTGATAGTTTGATTTTCTTTTCATCGCCAATGACTTCTGCACACCGATTCCATTATCTTCTATGGCACACTTCAAATATTGGTTTTCTTTTGTAAATTTCACATGTAAAATCTTCTCCCCTTTTTTATGTAGCAAACCATGTTTTATACTATTTTCCACAAATGGCTGAGCCAACATGACAGGAATATGAATTCGTTCTACATCTAAAGAAGGGGCATAACTGATTTCATATGTAAAACTTTCTTTGAACCGAGCTTTCTCCAATTTCAGATACAATGACAATGTAGCGATTTCGTTTCTCAGAGAAATTTCATTCTCTTTGCTTTGACTTAAATAACTCCGAATCAGATCCGCAAAATCAGAAAGATAATCACTTGCTTTGGCTCTATCATTAGAAATAATATAATCTTGGATCGAGTTTAATGCATTGAAAATAAAATGAGGGTTCATTTGCGTTCTGAATGCTGCTATTTTGGATTTGTATAATTCTTTTTGTAATGATTCTTTTTCATGGAGCAACATCGATTTTAATCTTTCATTTTTAATTCTCCGCCAAATAGAATTACCTATTAATAACATAAGTATAGAAAAAAGAGCCATCCAAAACCACCCTTCTTTATAAATGGGTTTTTTAATCAAAAAAGAAAAAGATTTGATTTGAGAGCAGATATCATCTTCATTGCAAACTTGGGCCTCAAATTGATATTCTCCCGGATGCATATTCGGATAACCTACCAAATTATTATCAGAACCTGTTCTTATCCATTTATCAGACACACCTTTCATTCTATATTGGTATGTATAATTTTTTTGACTTCTAAAAGATACAGCACTCAACAAAATTGAAATGTCATTCTCATGAGATTTGAGTTTATTATTTTCCTCAAACAATACAGTTTCACCGTTCACTTCCACTTTGGAAATATTACATTGAGGTTTTATTGTATTAAGGCTCGTAAAATTACAAGGAATTTGGGTCATATATTTTTTTGACACGATTTTTAAGGTATCATTATAAACAAATATGTCTATTATTTTTTCTTTGGGAATTCCATCCAAATAATTAATGATTTCTTTTTCATTTTTTTCCGTATCGAATTTAACGACATCATTCCCATTCAATAAAAATAAAACGTTACCCCACTGGGCTATTTTCTCAATTTTAAAATCAAATTGCTGTCTGTATACCACAGAATCGTATTCTATTTTCAACAAACAATTATCTTGTGCACCCATCCAAACCCCTAGGCTATCGTCTTCTGTCAAGCAAGTAGCCTTAATGGTTTTATTTTCAAAAGTTACCTCATTCTCATGTTTTTCTACACCATCCATATGATAATTATAAACACCACCAATTCTATTCGCATAAATCAAGCCTGTTCCTTTATCAAAAGCAACATGGCTCGATCGTTGGTATTTTAGATTCATTCGCCATCCTCCATTATAATTGATCTTTTCGATATTATTAAAAAAGGGTTGCACCCACTCTGGCATTTGTTCTTTATCTTTCCAATAAGAATAAATAGAAGAAGAAACAGAAGAAGCTGCAACAAAAGTTTCTTCATCAAAAAACACGACATCTTTGTAGTATGTCAATTTATGACTTATATTTCTTTTATTTTTGATATCATAACTATAACAGCCCAAACAAAGGCTTATGATTTGTTCTTTAAATGGATTGTACGTAATACGAACATAATTTGAGGCATTCGTTTCATGCCGTATAACTTCTGCTGTGTTATGGTTTATTATTTTCAGACTGCCATCTATATCCATGGCATAAATATTGCCATTATTATCCATTGTCGCGTACATCAGCCCCAGCGATGTCATTTTGATGGGCTGTACACTTATATTCGGAGCGATAAATATCCCATTATTAGTTGTGCCTACCCATAGGTTTTTTTCAGCATCCCGTTCGAATTTTGAGACACTATTGTAATTCAGCCATTTATTATTTTTTTGAATTCCAGACTCCATATCAACCTGGATGATTCCCGATTTTGTTAATATATATAAAACATCATCTAGAATTGAAAAATTTTGAATTTCTAAATCTCCTTTCCCTTCCATCTGGAATGAAACCATCTTATTTAATTCACCCTTTTCTAATTTATATAATTCAATATTTCCATCATGCTGAATTATGGAAAGAATAGAGTTGCCCTGCCTACGGTTATGTCCCTTAAAAGGCTTGTCCAGCTGTATTTTTTTTTCTTGAATCTTATTTCCATCATCAATGATATAAATATATATTCCATCTTTCATACAATAACAAACCAAATCTCCATCAGGTATTTTGCTACAAGTAAAAATCACCTTATCTCCACCAATAGGATAAAAGAGTTCAAGTTTTTTTTTATTTTCCTTTTCACCGAACTTATTTTCAAGAACAAGCTTATCCATTATAGGATAAATTAAAGGAAATTGAGATATATCATAAGTAAAAGAAGATTTCATGATAGAAGAATAATCATGATACAAGAGTAAACTATCATTATCTATATAAAACAATTGTCCCGAAAAATTCTGAAACCACATCCGACCTTCTATATCTTTTTGCAAATTAGAATATGAGGTAGAAAAACGAGGGTCGTAATAATTTTTAAAAGAACCATCACTATATTTGAATAATCCATCATTGGTAGTTATCCAAAATTTGTCTTCATCATGATACAAATCATAGATTATGTTTTTATCGAAACCGTATAATTCATTGAAACTATAAAAGAGGGGTTCCTGTGCAGAAACATAAATAAAATTGAAAAAGAAAAACAATGATATGAATATCATTTCATGTTTCATCACATGCGGTTAATTGCATTGAGCAAATCTTGTACTTTATTTTTAGCAATGGGTACTTGTTTGTCATTGAAGAAGCGTATAAAATATCCATCCTCTTTTATATACTCACGCACCAAGTTAACATTTATGATATGTGATCGATGTATTTTCAACAAGAATTCAGCCTCTTGCATCAGTGCTTCGAAATATTTTATGGGTTTAGAAACAAAATATGATTGTCCGTTGGTCAAAAACACTTCCGAATACATGCCATCTGCTTCTACATGAAGGACATCTTCTAATTCCAAAAATATCATTCCTTTTTTATGAG
>JAHDDR010000166.1:0-5678 GCA_020629255.1 Saprospiraceae bacterium
AGACAAAAAATAAATATTTACTTACGGTACAGGTTGGATTTAATGATCAAATGGATTTGAACATAAATAATTCCATTATTGCCCATCAAAATTTATCTTTTGATAAAAATGTAAAGGTATATAATAATGGTGTATTTAATTTTAACCACAACAATTGCTATTTCCAAGGAACAACCGTTATTGGAAATGGAACAAACACTTTATTTTCCGATATAGATGGTGGGTTACGATTAAATACTGATTATTCTGTAGGAGCATGTTCTCCCGTCGTAGATGCAGGTAATGATGCCTTGGGAGTGGGTTCAGTAGATTACTTCGGTAACCCCCGCTATTATAATACTATAGACATCGGGGCCTACGAAGCACAAACTTCTTGTAAAAATTTAGCAAAAGAAAGTGCTGGTAAACAAGAAATAACGCTTAGTATATATCCAAACCCGACTCAAGGAAAATTATTCGTAAATACTTCAGTTCAAAATCCCAATATTATCATAACAGATATGCTAGGGCGAAAATTAATTTCAACACAAGAAAAAGAAATAAATATTCACCATTTACCCAAAGGTATGTACTTGGTGTATGTTTTGGATAATGAGAAAGAGATAGGAGTTCAAAAAGTTGTCAAAGAATAAGAAACCATATTTTAATGGGAAATGATAATTCTGAATCAATCCCATTTTATAATTTTCATAAAATAAGAGATCTAATTTAGCTAAATTAGATCTCTTATTTTATTCCAATGAGTTGAAGTAACAACGAGTAGACTCTTTTATGAAAAGCTTTATTTATGAAAAAACTGATTACTCTTTTTTTTACAAGTATGATTTGCATTCCTTTATTTTCGCAAGCTTTCGTAACGACTTGGCAAACCAATGTAGGTGGTTCGCCAAGTACAGAAATTGAAATTCCGGCAGAAGGTGGAGGATGGTATAATATAGATTGGGTAGAAGTAGGAAACCCCAGCAATTCAGGAAGTACTATTGGAAACGGTTCGAAAACAATCGTTTTCCCTTCGGTAGGTACATACCAAATCAGCATTACCGGAGATTTGGAAAAATTGAATTTTAATAATTCTTCTTTTATAAATCAATACAAAATTCTATCTGTTGATGCATGGGGAGATATAGCTTGGACATCGATGGAGAATGCCTTCAGAGATTGTAAATTCCTAGAATACAATGCTTCTGATGCTCCCGATTTGTCGAATGTAACCTCGATGGCTCATATGTTTGATGGCTGTAGTCTCATCAACGGAAACATGAATAACTGGAACACATCCAATGTTACGGATATGTCCTACATGTTTCATGAAGCGGTAATATTTAACGGAGAGATTCACCTTTGGGATGTATCCAACGTTGCGGACATGTCCTACATGTTCTATAACGTAGGGGTATTTAATCAACCCATTGGAATATGGAATGTGTCTAGTGTGACAAACATGGCTCACATGTTTTATGCAGCAACGAACTTTAATCAGGATATACAATTTTGGAGCACAGGGCAAGTAACGAATATGTCCCATATGTTTGCTGGTGTTTCTAGTAGTGAATCTATGGCATTCAATCAGAATTTAGGCTATTGGAATGTTTCAAATGTAACAGATTTTAGTGCGATGTTCCGCTATGCCAAAGATTATAACCATGATATGTCCAATTGGAATGTTTCTAGTGCAACCAAGATGAATGAGATGTTCCGTGGAGCTTGGGCAATGAATCAAAATATTAATAATTGGGATGTGTCCAACGTAACCAATATGAGTAGGATGTTCGAGGATGCCCTAGCTTTCAATCAGGCCATTGGTAGTTGGAATGTATCCAATGTAACCAACATGTTCCGGATGTTCGAATATGCTCTGGCGTTCAATCAAGACATCGGTAATTGGAATGTATCGAATGTAACCAACATGAATGAAATGTTTGAGTTGGCTTATAACTTCAATCAGGATATTGGTAGTTGGAATGTATCTAATGTAACCAATATGGCCGAAATGTTTAGAGAGGCAAGTGCATTTAACCATAATATTAATGCATGGAATGTATCCAACGTTACCACTATGAACCGTATGTTTGAATTTGCTGCAGGGTTCAATCAGAATCTGAATAATTGGGACGTATCCAATGTGACCGATATGGGATATATGTTTTCTAAGGCATATGCCTTTAATGGATTCCTGACTTCTTGGGATGTCTCTAATGTAACGAACATGCAATACATGTTCGAGTACGCGCAATCATTCAACAGAGGGATAGGAGCCTGGGATGTTTCCAATGTTACCACAATGAACCATATGTTTTATCAAGCTTCCAGTTTTGATCGCTTTATTGGGGATTGGAACGTGTCAGCTGTAACGGATATGGGCGACATGTTTGGGTTCGCAACATCCTTTAATCAAGATATCAGCAATTGGAATGTTTCTAACTGTATAAGCATGAGGGATATGTTTTATGAAGCCAATAGTTTCAATCAGGATTTGGGCAGTTGGGATATTTCTAATGTAGAAGAAATGTTCGGTATTTTTGCTTATACGGCGATGTCTATAACCAATTACGACAATACCCTAATCGCTTGGGCGACACCCAATGTGCAGCCTTTTGTAGAGATGAACAACTTGGGTGTGGTGTACTGTAATGCCGTTACGGCAAGGCTTTATTTGGATCATATTCAAGGATGGGAAATTACTGGCGATACCCAATTCTGCTCTCCCATGATTACCCGTTGGAAAACCGATAATGAAGGATTTACTGATGATAATCAAATCTATTTTCCAAGCACTGGGGTGGGGGAATTAACTTGGGTGGATGTTCAAGATCCTACTTCTACAGGCTCAGAAACCTTCAATGGAGGAATCATCATTACATTTCCAAATCCGGGAACATATGACATCAGTGTAAGCGGTGATTATGAACAACTTGATTTTGGTGGTACAGGCGATGAATTGAAAATCATAAGCGTGGAAGATTGGGGTATGTACGGTTGGGCAGCCATGGACAATTCTTTTTATCAATGCGAAAACCTAGAAATCAATGCAACGGATGCACCGAATTTTTACAGGATTACAAGCCTTGCCGGATTGTTTGAAGGATGCACTAGTTTGGATTCTGATTTTAGTCATTGGGATTTTTCGGGCATTCAAAATATGTCTCGGATGCTGATGGGGGCAACTGCCTATAATCAGGGTTTGGGAACCTGGGATATTTCTACAGTAACCGATATGACCCAAATGCTGGATCAAACGAATATATCCGTCGAAAATTATGACAATACACTAATAGCTTGGTCAAACCAACCCGTACAAGACAATGTGAATGTAGGAGTGGATGGACTCGATTATTGTGATGCAAAAACAGAACGATTATTCTTAATTGATACATCGAATTGGAATTTTGTGGGAGATGAGTTCGCCTGTCCATTCACGGCAGTATATGTGGATCATACAGCAACCGGAGCCAATAATGGAACATCTTGGGTCGATGCCTTTACCGATCTCCAATCGGCATTGGCTTTGGGAGGCAATCATCATATTTTTATAGCTCAGGGAACGTATAAACCAACAACAGGAACCCAAAGAGGAATATCGTTTGAACTCGCCAACCGAGTACGTCTATATGGAGGGTATCCAAATGGAGGAGGAACCAGAAATGTAGTATCGAATACAACGATCTTATCAGGAGATATTGATAATGTCGAAGGATATGCAGGGAACTCCTATCATGTAGTAAAGGTTACGGATGCCAATGAAGTCATCATAGATGGATTAACCATAAGGGATGGTGGAGCGAATGATCCATCTTCCTTTGGTCGAGCAAGGGGTGGGGGGCTGTATCTGAAAAACACCACCATAACATTAAATGATGTAGTGGTGAAATGGAACAGAGCCATTTATGGAGGGGGTTTGTTTGCGACTTTATCTCCTGAAGTCATCATTCAGAATTCAACCTTCAATAAGAATAAAGCAGATTATGGAGCGGCCTTATATCACAGTAACGAAACCAGCATGTATGTGTACCGAACCAAAATAATGGATAATACAGCATGGGTACGTTGTGCCATTGAAATCAATAATTCGTTATATACTAAAATCGAAAATAGTTTAATTGCAAATAATGAATCTTTAAATGCCAATGCGATTGCTTTTATTGCGACCAATCGGGATCAAAGTTGTGATATTACGAATGCGACTATACTAGGAGAAACTCTAAATAAATATCTAATAACCGTACAAATTGGATTTAATGATCAAATGGATTTGAATATTAATAATTCCATTGTTGCACATCAGGATTTATCTTTTGATAAAAATATCAAAGCCTTTAATAACGGGGTGTTGAATTTTAATCATTCAAATTGTTATTTCCAAGGTTCAACAGTGATTGGAAATGGAACCAGCACCTTCTTTTCCGATATAGAAGGAGATTTATTATTAAATGCAGATTATTCCGTAAATGCATGTTCTCCCGTAGTGAATGTAGGAAATAATTTTTTGGCAGCAGCAACAGAAGGAGGAATGGATGTAGAAGGGAATGATAGGTTTTTTGGTACTGTGGACATCGGAGCTTTTGAAATACAAGAGGTTTGCTCAGGAATGAGACAACTCCAAGAAGAAAAAGAAATAACGTTTAGTATATATCCTAATCCAACCAACGGGGAGTTTTATGTCGAAACAACACTAGAAAACCCAAACATCATTATTGCAGATATGCTAGGGCGGCAAGTTATGACGACCCAAGAAACCGAAATAAATATAAGCCATTTACCAAAAGGTATGTACTTAGTGTTTGTTTTGGATGATGAGGGAGAAATAGGCGTAGAGAAGATAGTAAAAGAATAATTTAGTAAATCTTTATTCTAAATAAAAAAGGAAGGCCGCTTCTTTCGAAGCAGCCTTCTTGGTTTAGGACTGAGGGCAATAAAATAAAAATTAGGAATTATTCGATAGTAAAAGATCTGGAAATTAGTTTCCCTTCCTTACCCAAATTGAGGGAGTAATTCCCTTTGGGCAAATCACTCACTACAATATTTTTGGCAACGTCTTCTTTACGAACAACAATTTCCTTCACTATATTTTCTTGGTTATTTTTAATAAAAAGAATCCCATTTTTGGGAGCATTCAATAACTCCACATTTAATTCATCTGATACTTTCGATGCAAGGATAGTAATATCTCTGGGTTCTTTTTCGTCTATAAAATCAGGAGCCGCAGTTTTATATTCATTCATGCAGAAATTCTTGGTTCTGGAATAAGCGAAGTTTCCATTCCCACTTTTTATCAATTGATGATTTTCTTTCCGAATCCAGAATTTTCCGAAACCATATTCACAACAGAAACCATCGCCATAAGAATCATAAATCGTGAAACTGTAACACTCATCAGAATTTACGGTTACTTTTTTCTGTCTTCTTTTTGTATTCCCATCAACATATGGTCCCCCCGTTGCCACAACAGTTCCCGATTCATCTTTTAATTCCCAAGTCGTTTCGCTACCATATTGATCGGGTTGTACAATAATTTTAATGATTTCTGTGGCACCTCCTCCAGTGCTACAAGGAGCACAAGAGCCACCACAATCAACACCCGTTTCATTTCCATTTTGGATACCATCTGTACAAGTGGGTTCAGTAGGACAAGGAGTACAAGAACCACCGCAATCAACACCCGTTTCGTTTCCATTTTGGAT
>JAHDDR010000166.1:5778-10212 GCA_020629255.1 Saprospiraceae bacterium
GAGTACAAGAACCACCGCAATCAACACCCGTTTCGTTTCCATTTTGGATGCCATCGGTACAAGTAGGAGTAGAACCACCACCACCACATGCAGTAGACGTTGCCAAGCCACGGCGTGCACCACCCGTTACAAGGAGAGCCCTCATTCTGTCTTTTTGCCCCACGGTGAAAAGGTTCATACATGCATCATCAGAATAATCCATATAATTCTGAACCATGTCTGTACTGTTACAAGACGTGTGACCCGTTGCACAACCATAATTTGCAGCATCCGAGTTAGGGGTATCGCTCACATTATCGTCTTGACCACAATTGCCATCACCCCAGATATGATATAAATTTAAATAGTGACCTACTTCGTGCGTACCCGTTCTTCCCAAATTAAAAGGAGCCGTTGCCGTACCATTCGTTCCGAAATATTGGTAACCCACAACGATACCATCTGTAGCGGGGTTGCCACCTGGAAATTGTGCATAACCTAGAATTCCATTACTGATATTACACACCCAGATATTCATATACTCACTAGGATTCCAAGGGTTGATTCCGCCTTGGCCACTTTTCTTCATTTGATCCAAATCCGGATTGAACGAAGACTTGGATGTTTGTGTCCGAGTAATACCATTGGTTGCGTTTCCATTGGGATCAACCGTTGCCAGGCAAAATTCGATGCCCGTATCGGCTGCTTGGCTCCAAGTACCATTCGCATCGCTATTGGTCCTTCTGAAATCCGCATTCAAAACATCAATTTGAGATTGTATCTGTGCCTCGCTGATGTTTTGTGCCGAAGTATTATACACCACATGAACCACAACAGGAATGGTATAAACTTCATTGGATGCAAGTAGACTTTCTTGAGAGTTATACAAAGCCGTTTGCTGCTCTATTTCTTGGACTTTCTCCTGCATTTTTAAGGATGCATCCATTTGTTTTTGAAAGAGATCCGCTGCTTTGCAATTCCGATGTCCGGGGCTGTGTTGGTGGGTGAATTGTTCTAATTCCTCACTAGAAAAAGAATCCTCATTACAAGCCGTGAACAAGACCGAAACGGCTATCATTACTAAACATACTAACCAAAGATTTTTCATTGTTGATGATTTTGACCGATTATAAATCGGTGATGAAATAATTTGATGAATAGGTGTAATGTTTGTTCGCATATATCAATGATTAACTTGATGGAAGCATTTTGTTTATGAGGATAAATCTATGGGAGAAAAATCAGCTGGATCGGGCTTTTTATAGAATCGACAGGTTGGTTTATACTTTCGTATCTTTTAATTATACTTTGAGTATGGAAGAATATTGGAATATGTTGTAAATGGTGGTGTTGGGATGCGAATGAATCACCAATTGGAGGGCGAAATAATTTAATAGTGATAGGGAATAACTAGGGCAATTGTAATGCTTGATTACAATTGCCCTAGTCATGATTAAGAAGAATGATTCTTTGAAGTGATCTAAAAAGAACCTACTGTTTCACCACTTTTTCAGTAAGTAATAACTCCTTTCCTTCATATATCCTCAGGAGATAGATTCCTCTTGGAAATGAGCTCATATCCACCTCTTTTTCTAAAGTTTGAAGTAAGGAACGTCCTAGCATATCATGAATTAGAATGCTTGGATTTTCCAAACCTGTTTCTATACGAATCTTATTTTTTGTAGGATTGGGATAGATGTTGAAGGAGTATTTTTCTCTGGAATTATCGGCTTCGTTTCCAAACGCATTTCGAGGAACCATCTGGTTTTCTACAGCTCCGATATCTACCGTTCCCATAAAACGGGGATTTCCGAATATATCAGTTATTCCTACGGCTAAGGCATCATTCCCCGCATTGACGACCGGAGAGGTGTCAGAAACGGAATAATCGGCATTCAATTGTAAATCTCCATCAATACCGGCAAATAGATTATTCGTTCCGCTTCCGATAATATTGGAACCTGAAAAATAACAATGGCTATGGCTGAAATTGAAAATGTTATTATTATACGCAATGATATTTTTGTCAAAAGAAGGAGCCTGATGAGCCACAATGGAGTTATTAATCGTCAAATCCATTTGGTCATTATTTCCGACCTGTACGGTTATGAGGTTTTTATTGGCAATGTTTCCAAGTAGGGTGCTGTTGGTAATTTGGGCGGTAGAATTTCTATTGGTGGCAATGAATCCCAGAACATTAGCATTGGCAGATTTATTACTGGCGATGATACAATTTTCAATGATGGTGTTTGAGGCATTATTCGACTCCAAGGCACAACGTATATTGGATGTGTTATCTAGGATGTAGTTGTGATAAAGATTCAGGTTGCTGGCATTGCTGTAATAGATGGCGGAGCCATTATCTGCCCTGTTTTTCTTTAAAGTGGACTGTTCAATAGTGATGTCTGAGAATATGGCAAACAAGGCTCCGCCCAACACTGCCCGATTCCATTTGATGTCCACATCTATCAGATTAACGGTAGAATTACTGATGAACAAACCGCCTCCTCTGGAGCGACCGTAAGTGGAACTGTCGTTGGCATTTCCCTCACGGATGGTCAGACCATTCAATTCAACGCTATCGGCATGGTTGATGAGGATGACATGGTAGGAATCTCCTTGAATGGAGGCACTATTATCCACATTGCCAGAAAGAATGGTTTCGTATAAATCGGGGTCTCTTATACTGCCTCCTGTCGAATATCCTCCTAATAAGGTAATTTTGCTAGGAATGTCGAAACTTTCTCCTCTAGCTCCTGTTTGGGAAGGCAGATAAGTACCTTCAGCAATATGGATTACATCATTTTCTAAAGCTATCACTAAGGCATCTTGTAGATCAGTGAAGGCATTTGTCCAAGAGATACCATTATTGATTCCTGCTGCGTTGATATCAACGAAAAGATTCCTCAGACAAGGTGAATTGAGTATTTCTTGTTGGTTACTACATTCAGAGGGATTATTAGAAATATCAATAGTTCCTGAAATAGCTCCAGGTGTATTTAATAAATCTTGAATACCACAACAGTTTGTTAAAGTATCATTGTTTTTTAATTCTAATGTATTAGATATAGAAGTTAGATTGTACAAACCGTCTAAATTCATTAATGAATTATTACTGTTTATTTTCAAAACCCCACAAGAAGTCAAATTGGCCAATCCATCTACATTCATTAAAGAAGGGTTGAATCGTATAGATAATTCAGAGATAGAAGAGATATTAGATAGACCATCTATATTAGACAAGGAATTATTAATTAGTATTTCTACATGGTCTCCAATAGAATTGACATTGGTTAAGCCATCTATTTGTGTAAGAGCAGGGTTATATTCTATTTCTAAATGGCCGCCAATAGAATTGAGATTGGCTAAACCATCTATTTGAGTAAGAACAGGGTTGTTTGATATTTTCAAATATCCTCCAATAGTAGCTAGATTGGAAAGACCATCTATATGGGTTAGGGCATTATTATAAGTTATCTGAACATATCCATAACCACTATAAGCTGGCACATAACCACCAGTAATAGTAATATTGGCTAAGCCATTTATTTGAGTAAGAGCAGCATTATTATTTATTCTTAAAGAGCCTCCAATATAATTTAAGTTGGCTAAGCCATCTAAGTTAGTAAGGGCAGAATTATTACTTAGATGTAACGCTCCTCCAATGTAAGTGAGGTTGGTTAATCCATTTATATTAGCTAAGGCATGATTAGCGTACATATTCAATCCTCCATTTATAGAATCTAAGTTAGATAGTCCGGTTATATTGGTTAAGGAAACATTATCTGATATCTCAATATTTCCATGAATAGAATTGAGATTAGCAAAACCATCGATATTTGTTAAGGCACTATTACTAGCTAATCGTATTTCAGCTGTATGAGTCAAATTGGATAAAGCATCTATATTAGTTAAGTTAATGTTGTTATATATATATATACGTCCTCCAATAGAATTTATATTTGCTAAACCATTGATATGAGTTAAGACAGGGTTGTCCCTTAGAGTCAAACGATCACCAATAGAGTTCAGATTAGCTAAACCATTGATGTTAGTTAAGGCATGATTATCTTGGATCCACAAAGTTCCCCCCAAAGAGGTGAGGTTTAATAATGCATCTATGTTGGTTATTGCATGACTATTTTGTATATGTAAAGTTCCCCCAAGAGAATTGAGATTGGCTAAGCTATTGATGTTGTTTAATGCAGGGTTATCTGTTAGAGTCAAAGATCCTCCAATGGTATTGATGTTGGTCAAGCCATTGATGTGAGTTAAAGCATTATTTTTATCTATCTCCAAATCTCCGCCAATAGAACTGAGATTGGTCAGACCATTGATATTGCTTAGGGTGTTATTGTTATATATCTCCAAATCCCCCCCAATAGAATTGATGTTTGATAAGCCGTCTATATGGGTTAGAGAATTGGAATTAGAGTATATAAATACAGAACCATT
>JAHDDR010000167.1 GCA_020629255.1 Saprospiraceae bacterium
TATATAATTTCTTTCCGATAATTTCTTTTGCCACTTTCGTGGATACATATATACTATTGGCGAAATTTTCATCTTTTCCTATTGCCTCTTCTCCTATATCCATACTCCCTCTCAATAAACGATCCCGATAACGGGATACTTTTCCTGTTACATCTTGCTCTATAAAAATGACCGCTTTTACGCCGTTTCGTTTAGCCGTTTCTAATTTCTTTTTCCAATCTAATGCCCAATCAGAATAACGGCGTTCTCCGGTAAGATGAGAAACGGAATCTTTGGTCATGGGTTCTCCTTGATAAATCATGATAACTTTCCCCTTCACATCCACACCTTCATAATCGCTGTATTTGGGATCATCGATTCCATAGCCTAAAAATAAAACTTCATTGGTATTGATTTCGGGATTATGAATGTTCGCCGAAGGAAAGGCGTAATAATCCCACATGTATCTGAAGTCCGTTTCATTTACAGACAAAGCCAACTCATTCCATCGGCTGAAAGCGAAACTTATTTTCTGAAAATATTCATTATTAACGCTAGGTACATAACCCATGTCTTTTAATTGCTTCGCGATGTATTGTGCTGCCTTCCGTTGTCCTTCCATTCCGGTTTCTCGTCCTTCCAATTCATCGGATGCGAGAACCGTCAGATGGTTCTTCATGATTTCGGCAGAAATAAGTTTCGCCATTTCTGCTGATGAATCTTTTTCCGCGACAGGAATAACTGAATCCATTTGAGCCGCCGACCATTCAGCCATCCCTAGAAAAAATAAAAGTGTAATAATGAGATTTTTCATAATCGTTCATCTTTCAAATTAATTCAAGTTACTTTGCAACTTGAGACGATAGCCAACAAAGTTAGATAGACCATAGAATAATTAAAATTTATAGACGTCTATGGACATAACTATTGACGTTGCGAATGAATTTGCAACTTAGATAAAATTAATTTTATTGACCCTTCTCGCATGCCTTCCTCCTTCAAAAGAAGTAGAAATAAATGCATCGACCATTTCTACTGCTTCATTTTCAGAAATGAATCGAACGGGTACGCCAATCACATTGGCATTGTTATGTAGGCGGGCAAGTTCTGCCACTTCTTTATTCCAACAGAGGGCAGCCCTCACGTCTGCATGTTTATTCGCCGTCATGCACACGCCGTTACCGCTGCCGCACATTACAACGCCTAAATCTGCCAAACCCTGTTCTACAACAGCAGATGCCGTATGGGCAAAATCTGGATAATCGACAGAATCGTTGGAATGGGTGCCGAAATCCAGTACTTCATGCCCCTTGGATTGCAGCATTTTTTTTATGGTTTCCTTATAAGGAAACCCGGCATGGTCGCAAGCAATAGAAATAATCATCGTTTGGTTTTTATAAGATAGAAAGGTCAGATTCCTCATCGGAATCTGACCTTTAAAACATTATTCATTCATTAACTCCCTCCACCTTCTGGCTGGGGTTGAGGCTGTGGCTGAGGACGAGGTTGCTGTTGGCGATTCCTCAAAACTTCATACGGTCCGAACCGTTCTTGTATCCGTTTCATCATTTCTTGATCCCTTTCACGAGCCGCAACGGATAACAATTGGTTTACGCCCCTTCCCGTAAATGCGTAACCTGCTTGGAACGTTTCACTTTGATCCATCGTCTTATCATCTAAAGATTCATAGAAAATAAGGTTTTCCTCCAGATTGTTCATCAAAATTTCGATGTGTTCTTTCGCCTTATCATAATGCCCCGTTAATTGATAAACATCCAATAAATTGACGACTGAATAATCGTAAGGGAAATTAAAATTCGGGAACGATTGGAAATATTTATCCACCAAAGCCGCAGCTTTATCTTTTTTGCCTTCGGCTGCCAATTCTTGTGCCCCTCTCAATATGGCATAGTGCATACTTTGTACACTTGGTCCATATTTATCATCTACAAACATTTCTTTTTGGTCGAAGTTACCCCAACGCCAACGTTCCATGACATTGTTGTATAATTTATCGGCATGTACGGTTCCTAAACCTAATGTTCCCAAACCTCTGTATTTATCCACTGGTTGGGTTTTAAGGGGTACAAGTCTCATGGACAACCCTTCTAATTGAAGATAATTTTGAAGACCCAATAGATTTTCTTTACGAACGGTTACGGCAAAGTAAATAGGTCGTTTATCAAAATTGGAAGCTATGATATCTAAAAGAGCAGCATCTCCTTTCAATAATCTTCTTCCCGGTATTTGGAAATCCATTTGTTTCACAATCTGGTTTCGTTTCGATACCGGAACAATATTGTTACGAATCATTGCCGCACTATCCACAGGAATGTACACATCTTTCGTGGGAAGGAAACTTTCCATCATAGTTCCTCCTGGAGTTCCTACTGGGTGGTCATCTCCTAAAAACTTGATTACATTCTTCAAAGGCATCTTGCCCAGTTGTTGGTTATAGAAGAACTGGGAACGTTTTTTTCCTCTTATTGCTTTACTTGACATTTGGAATTCCAATTTTTCGGAATCGTTCACTTTTCTTCTCAATTGGTCGATGTACCAATCTACTTGAATCAAACTCAAGTTCACTACTCTTACATCCGTTCTGATGCCTTCTACTTCCTGAGCATACCATAAAGGATAGGTATCATTATCACCATAGGTGAAAATGATGGAGTTTTCCTCTACAGAATTCAAGAAATTGGAGGCATAATCTCTAGCACCATAGTGAGATGCTCTACTATTATCATCATAATTTTGGAAGCCCATAATAATCGGAGCGGTCAAGACCAACCCTACCCCTAAATAGGTTGACAATTTGGAATCCAATTTCAATCTATCCTTGAATAGGCTTCTCATCCCTAACACACCCATTCCCATGAATATACAATAGGTAAAGAAAGAACCTACTAGTACATAATCCCTTTCACGGGGTTCGTTGGGGGGTTGGTTGGAATAGATGATAATGGCAATTCCTGTCATGAAGAATAAAGCGAGTAATGCCATTGCCTCGTTGGGTCTTTTTCGGAACAAGAAAAATAATCCGACCAAACCAAAAAGAAACGGCAACATGAAGTAGGTATTCCTTGCTTCATCCTCACTTTTCTCGGTGGTGAGTTGAGCCATATTATGCGTCCTCATATTATCGATGAATGGGATACCCGTAATCCAATGCCCTTTGCCTTTGTCCCAGGGGTTGTATCCTTGTTCTTTGCCTTGTCTCCCAGAGAAATTCCACATAAAGTATCGGAAATACATCCATCCTAATTGGTATTTGACAAAGAAATAGATGTTATCTCCCATAGAGGGTTGTCGGTCGAGGATGGGGTCTCCATAATCATCCCGAACGAGTCCATTTGAACCTTTTATGTATTCCAGACCAAACCATTCCATATATAAGGCTTCCCTATCGGTATGGCTGATACGGGGAAATAGCATATTCTTGCCATCTTCATATACTAGTGAGGGATGGTCATCCGTAATTTCATAACGACCTGTTTCTTCTACATAATCATAGCGATCTTCATTTTCTGTTGATACGGGTCTAGCATCAAAATGAGGACCATACAATAAGGGACGTTCTCCGTATTGCTCACGATTGAGATAAGGCAACAACCTCATTGCATTATCAGGATTGTTCATATTGATGGGTGTATTCGCATTCGCTCTGATGACGACAACACCAATAGAAGAAAATGCCACCAATATCATGGCGAAAGCCACTGTTGCATATTGTAATTCCGGCAATCTTAATTTGGGTGCATAATGCAAACCCGCAAACACGACTCCTCCAAAGATCAGAACCAGAGGTATCAAGCCACTGTGCTGCGGCATGCCGAAGGTGTTCACCATTAGCATTTCAGTCATGGTCCAAACAGTGGGTATACCTACGATAATGAAATATTGGATAAAAATCATGACCATTACTCCAAACAGACCCGCTACTGCCATTCCGAAGAAGGTATGATTGTTATATTTTTTAAAATAGTATAGGAGAGCCATCGCAGGGAGCGTCAGCAAACTTAAAAGGTGGACACCAATGGACATTCCTGCCATGAATAATGAGAATACGATCCAGCGATCACTTTCTTGCTCATCGGGAAGGCTGTACCATTTGGACATTCCCCACACCACTGTTGATGTAAAGAAGGTAGACATGGCGTAAACTTCGCCTTCTACGGCAGAGAACCATATGGATGAACAAAAAGCGGTTCCTAGACCCGCTACCAAACCTACACCTGCCAAAGCGATGCTTTGTTCGGTGTCAGGTTCCCCTTCTCTTCCTACAAGGGCAATTTTACCGAAGATGATGGATGTCCAACAAACAAAGGCGGCGGTGAGGGCCGTAAAGAAACCGGACATAAAATTGACAGCGTAGGAAATATTTTCAGGATTGTCTGAGAATATTTCTGCAACGAGGGTGAACATTCGTCCGATGATGAGGAAAATGGGTGCTCCAGGTGGGTGAACCACTTCGAATTTATAGGCTCCGGTAATGAACTCTCCGCAATCCCAAAGTGAACCTGTGGGTTCTGCGGTCAGGGCATAAATCACCAAAGCAATCGCAAAAACGACCCATCCGATTATCTTGCTTAGTTTTTTGTAATCCATTGATATTTTTTTAGATGATCATGGTGTTGGTTCTCCTTCATCCACCACGATGATTTTTGGTATATTTCATTTTGTTTCAGTCCATCCCAAGCAAAATTGAGAACTCCTGAATTTCCAAATTCGGAAATTAGCGACAAAAATAACAAAATGTTTTTAGGAAAGACAGTAATCAAGTAACTCATGTTGCAATTACATGAGTGTAATTTGGGCTGGAATGAAAAAGGATGTGTTTTTTTAGAATTTCAAATGCTCAGAAATATATTTAGTATTGTTCTTGATCGTTAGGGAAATCTACATTTTTCACATCTGTGATATATTGTTCGACGGCTCCTTTGATTTCAGAAAACAAATCTAAATATCTACGAAGAAAGCGGGGGTTGAAATCTTTGGTGATACCTAATAAATCATGGGTAACCAAGACTTGTCCATCTACGTGGGGGCCCGCCCCAATGCCAATGACAGGTATTCTTACTTTTTTGGCTACCTTCTGAGCTAATTTTGCCGGTATTTTTTCTAGAACAATGGCATAACAACCTAATTCTTCCAGCAATTGGGCATCCTTGATGAGTTTTTCTGCCTCTTCTTTTTCTTTGGCCCGAACGGTATAGGTTCCGAATTTGTAGATGGACTGGGGCGTCAAGCCCAAATGCCCCATAACGGGAATACCCGCAGAAAGCACCCTTGAAATGGAATCGGCTATTTCGGAACCTCCTTCCATTTTTACGGTATGTGCTCCGGATTCTTTCATGATTCGGATGGCTGATGCCAATGCTTTCCTTGAATTTCCTTGATAGGAACCGAAGGGCAAATCTACTACAACCAAACAACGTTTAATTCCTCGAATAACAGAAGATGCATGATAGATCATTTGATCCAATGTAATGGGAAGTGTTGTTTCATGTCCTGCCATCACATTCGAAGCGGAATCTCCTACCAGTAAAACATCTATTCCTGCTTCATCCAAAATTCTAGCAGAGGAATAATCGTAAGCAGTGAGCATAGAGATTTTTTCTCCATTTAATTTCATCGCCTGTAATACGTGAGTTGTAACTCTTTTGACTTCCTTTTTAGCAACTGACATGATTCATTATTTAGAAGGGCAAATATACAGCCTCTGGACGAAGTTCATACTTTTTTATATTTTATTTTGAACATCATTTGTTCTCTTCCAATTGCTTGAAAAAATCCCTTACCCTCACTTTCCATTTTGCAGGTTCTATGTGAATATGTCCGCTATGTCCCACATTTTCCAAAATAACGAGTTCTTTTTTTCCTTTGATATTTCCAAAAACGGCATCTGTTTCACTTTTCCTCACCCTATCATCTTTTGCCCCCCAAAAGAACAATGTGGGGACTTCTACTTTTTTGGCATATTCGCTGGGAGAATGTTCGAAAGCGTTAAACCCATTTTGAACCCCTCCCCAAAAGACCAGCATATGACCCAACCCGAAAAAAGGCACTCCCATATTTTCAAATCGACTTTTAGTTGCCGTAGCCATACTTTCAAAAGGACATTGGATAATAATGGCATCCGGGTTTGCTCCTTCTTCTGCCATACCTCTCAATATAGATGCTGCTCCCATCGACTCTCCAAACAAATAAATAGGTTTTTGGGAATTTTTTCCCTGTAAGAAATCCATTGCCGTTCTCACATCTTTCCCTTCCTTAAATCCGATTGTACAATGATTCCCTTCTGAATCCCCGCTGCCCGAAGTATCCATCATAAACACATTGAATCCCATTTCTAAAAAGGCGTATGCATAAGGAAGCAATGAAGATTTAGGTGCCCCATATCCATGAAACAAAGCAATTGTTCCTCTTGTTGAGTCTTGCTTCATCCACCAAGAATGGAGTTTTCCATTATTATTTTCCAACCATATCTCCTCAAAGGGGACATTGGGTTGAGTTATGTTCTGGGGTCTTGGCACGTCTGCCCCTAGGAATAAGGCTTTTACCATCTCTCCTAATGTTATATTGGTTGATGATATTCTTTCTCCTCCTTCAGAAAAATGAGTGAATTTGTATGCGTGCATAAACGCTATGATATTTGCAGCCAAGAATAAAATACAAATGAATATCAAGATTCTTCTTAGCCATTTAAATCTCTGGCGTTTCTTTATGTCCTTCTCCAATGGATATCAAAATTGATTAAAAAAACAAAAATATTAGAAGCTGTTCGGATTTAGCAAATTTAAATTTGCTAAATCCGAACAGCTTCTTAAAGTGTAATAATAAATTAATTTTAGTT
Organism: Saprospiraceae bacterium; assembly: GCA_020629255.1. Taxonomy (GTDB): domain Bacteria; phylum Bacteroidota; class Bacteroidia; order Chitinophagales; family Saprospiraceae; genus JAHDCE01. The sequence goes on from JAHDDR010000167.1 coordinate 6,836, forward strand.
GGTTTTTCTTCATAGAGTTGTAATTTTTCTATTTACATTAGTCCAATCGTTTTATCTCACTTTTAATACAAAAGATATTTAAACATGAAAAAAATTCTATTCTTGATCGCCTTTAGTTTTTGTATCCAACAAGGATATTCCCAACTATGGTTAGATGTAGGCTTTAGAGCTGGCTATGGTTTATCCATGTTATACAACTCCAATATTTTCAATGATGTACCTTATAACCACCAATTTGCCGGAGCTGCCGGGTTCGGGGGAAGGCTAGGTATTAATATTGGTTCACACCATGGCTTTACTTTTGATGTGATGTCTCGTAGAATGAAACAAAAATTCGAATATAAATTGGATGCAACGGGAGATGAATTCCATAACAATACCATCGAATGGAAAAACTTGGATCTTTATTTATTGTATCGAGGAAGCAGCCATAAAGTTTTTATAGAAGTAGGTCCCATGCTCTCTTTAGTCAGAAATCTAAAGCAAACCGATGACCAGTTATTATTGGTGCAAGATGCCTTGTTTAGTGAACTTGGTGTTTCTGATTATAGCAGCTTTTACCAAGACAAGTATATTTCTGCTGTTGTAGGTTTTGGAGGTTTTTTAGTAGGAAATGAAATGGTTTCCTTGAATCTGAGTTTTAGAATCCATTATTCTTTCCAAGATTTCATCTCTGATACCGGTAAGAATCCAAGAACGACCGTAGTGGAAATAAAGAGTTTCCCTGCTCCTATTCGGGATGAGGTTTATTCTAACTACAAAAAAACAAATCCGTTGTATGCGGAAGTAGCTTTTGAATTGAACATAGGTTTGGGAGGTACTGCCAAAGCCAGTTGTAGCAATAGAATGCACTGGTTCTGGTCGGGAAATAGGTAAAAATTGTTTTATTTAGTATAAAGAGAGGGGCTTTGCAAATGCAAAGCCCCTCTTTCTTTTCAATCATTGTTGCTTTCTAAAAGCATTTAAACAATAATTTTACCATTTCATCAATTTACCATTGAAGATATCAACTGAGTTCTGAACTACTTTTACATAGTATGCCCCTTTAGGCAAGTCAAACACATCGAGTTCAATCGTTTGATAATAACCTTCCATTGGAATATCTTTTATAATTCTACCAGCGACATCAATTAAGATGATACGGCTATCATTATTGAACTCAATTCCATTTTCAAACTCTATCGTCGTGTAACTTACCGCTGGGTTTGGATATAGTTTGATTGTATTGTTTTCACAATCAACTAGAACTATAACTACATCAGAATACTCAAATTTACCATCAAAGTCCACTTGCTTCAATCTGTAGTAATTGCTGCCTCTTGTCGGAGATTTATGAACAAAGTCATACACAATAGCCTCTGCACTATTTCCATTTCCTTCAACTCGTCCGATTTCAGAGAAATCTCTTCCACTGATGCTATGCTCAATTATGAAGTGTGAATTATTCTCTTCAGAACTTGTTTCCCACTTCAAGTCAACTTGACAATCAGATTCGGCTCCTTGGAAGGATACTAATTCCACTGGTAATGTAACCGGAGTCTGGAAATCTTCCACCTCCCCATTTGTCTTACCTCCTTGGAAATCTGTACTCAATAAAGGTTCATCATCTACTCTCAGCCTAACATTCACTATAATGGTACCTGTAGTTGGTAATGTACCTGGAGTAGTAATGGTCGTTGACCCTGTTGCAGATGTTGTTGTACTTCCATTATAGAATTGGTCGTAAGTTCCATCTTCATCGTAATCAATCCACATACCGAAGTAAATTGTAGTCGGTTTTGTAGAATTCATGATAAGATTCACATCATAACTTGTATTCGGAGTCATCACAAGAGGGAATTCACCTGTGTTCATACCAAATACCATTGCATCGTCTTCAGTATCACCTGCAGCTGTTGCATTCGTCAAATCTTCCGTTTCGAAACTAGTGGTAGCACCCAACCAAACATCTGCCAAGCCATCCAACGTACGATTATCATCACCATCCGTAATGGCTCTGTGCCATGCTGCTGGATAAGTCGCCGGAGCATCACTATAATCACGATTTGCATCCAATACGGTAATCGTCAACGTCGCATCATCACAGGCAACTGGAGAACCATTATCACAAGTGGTATATGGAACGACTGCGTTACCAAAGAATCCTGTAGCAGGAACAAAAATGTAAGAACCATCTGTAAGGAAAGTAATTGAACCTGCATTGGCAACAACAAGTCCATTTTCATCAATACCCGAAACTGATGTTGCCACTCCCACAGTACCTGTACCATCAATATTTCCATCACCATTCGTATCAATACCGAAGCTTGTCACTTCTTGTGCATCTGACTCAGGATCATAATCATTGGTTAATACATTACCCATCGTTTCAACTCCTTTATCTGTTACAACTGCATCATCAGAAGCAAATGTTAAATTATCTGTTGTTGCAGGTAATACATCAATCATCAATACTGAACTATCAGAATCTCCTGTACCATCTTCATCTTGAATCGCATAGTCAATAATCACAGAACCAACGAAACCACTTGTTGGAACAAACGTGTACGTTCCATCAGCGTTTATGGTTAATGAACCGGCATTTAATACTGGATCTCCATTAGCATCCACGCCTGAAACTGTAATGGCAGAACCGATACTAGCTGTTGCATCCGTATCAGGAATACCATCTCCGTCTGTATCAATATCAAAGCTTGTTACTTTGATGATTGTCATATCTGGATCAAAATCATTTGATAGTATATCTCCAGTGGCTGTTACACCAGATTCAATCTGATTTGCATCAGGATTCGCAATCGGCATTTGTCCACTTGCACTCACTGGATCCAATACTTCAATATAAACAGTCGCAATATCACAAGCTTGTGGCGTCGCATTATCGCAAGCTTCGTATTCGAATGATGTCTCACCAGAGAATGTAGGATCTGGAGTGAATGTATACGTTCCATCAGGATTCAAGATAACTGTACCTTCTGATGCTGGCATAGAAGAAATTAGTGTTACCGTCTGAGGTTGTCCTTCTGGATCATTATCATTGGTCAATACATCTCCTACCACAGGTATACCATAAGGTGTATTTGTGAAATCATCTACAGCTTCAGTAGAATTATCATCCAATACTGTAATATACAATGTCGCCGTTTCACAAGCTTGAGGCGAACCATTATCACATGTTGTATATTCAATTACTTCAGTACCTACAAAGCTTGGAGATGGTGAATATACGTATGTACCATCGTCGTTCAATGTAATAGAACCTCCGCT